>NZ_JCBANA010000002.1:0-194570 GCF_059760725.1 Achromobacter sp. 1014246743 | reverse complement strand
GAACGAAAGTTCTGCGGGCTTTTATTCAGCTTGGCAAAGCCAGGCTGAGAATCTGGCGGAGATGGTGGGATTCGAACCCACGATGCAGTTTTTAGCCACATACTCCCTTAGCAGGGGAGCCCCTTCAGCCTCTCGGGCACATCTCCGAAGAGAACGAGATTCTAGCACGACTTTTTAACGGTTTTTCCCTGGCGGGGCCTGCCCGTGAAAAAAATCGTGCCGGAACTGCGCTCCTCAGGCCTTGGTGGCCGGCGCCTGGTCCAGGCCGAAGGCCTTGTGCAGTGCGCGCACGCCCAATTCCATGTACTTGTCGTCGATGATGACCGAGGTCTTGATTTCGCTGGTGCTGATCATCTGGATGTTGATACCTTCTTGCGAAAGCGTCTGGAACATCAGGCTGGCCACGCCGACGTGCGAACGCATGCCGATGCCGACGATCGAGACCTTGGCGACCTTCTCGTCGGTGGACAGTTCGCGAGCGCCCACGGCGGGAATGACTTCGCGCTTGAGCAGGTCGACGGCGCGGGCGAACTCGTTGCGGTTCACGGTGAACGAGAAATCGGTCGTGCCGGCCACGGACTGGTTCTGCACGATCATGTCGACATCGATATTGGCGGCGGCAACCGGGCCCAGGATCGAGAAGGCGATGCCGGGCTTGTCGGGAACGCCCAGCAGGGTGATTTTGGCTTCGTCGCGGCTGAAGGCGATGCCGGAGACAACGGCGGCTTCCATTTTTTCGTCTTCCTCAAAAGTAATCAGCGTGCCCGAAACCATTTCCTGGTCGAGCGGGATGAGCGGGTCGGTCAGGGACGACAGGACCCGCGTCGGCACACGGTATTTGCCGGCGAATTCCACCGAGCGGATCTGCAGGACCTTGGAGCCCAGCGAGGCCATTTCCAGCATTTCCTCGAAGGAAACGACGGCCATGCGGCGCGCTTCGGGCACCACCCGCGGATCGGTCGTGTAGACGCCATCCACATCGGTGTAGATCAGGCATTCATCGGCCTTGAGCGCCGCCGCCACGGCCACGGCCGAGGTGTCGGAGCCGCCACGGCCCAGCGTCGTGATGTGGCCTTCCGGGTCCACGCCCTGGAAGCCCGTGACGATGACCACGCGGCCGGCGTCGAGGTCGGCGCGGATGCGGGCGTCGTCGATGGACGTGATGCGCGCTTTGGTGAACGACGAATCGGTGCGCACCGGCACTTGCCAGCCCGCGTAGCTGCGGGCGGCCACGCCTTCGGCTTGCAGCGCGATGGCCAACAGGCCGCTGCTGGCCTGTTCGCCGGTGGCGGCGATCATGTCGAGCTCGCGGGCGTCGGGCTGGGGCGTAATTTCGCGGGCCAGGCCCAGCAGACGATTGGTTTCGCCTGCCATGGCCGAGGGCACCACGACAACCTGGTGGCCGGCAGCGTGCCACTTCGCGACGCGTCGCGCCACGTTCCGGATGCGCTCTACCGAGCCCATCGAGGTACCGCCATATTTATGAACGATCAGGGACATCTCGTACTCTGGCTGGGAACCCGCCGCAAGTGTTGACGGGCAAAACCTCATATTCTATCGCGGCGGTAAAAATTTGCGCAGGTCGTGGAATTTTCTTTCCATCGCACGGTCATTTTTCGCGAAATTTGTCGTCTTTCGCCGAATTTTCCGGATTCGCAGCCGGGTTCCCGCGGGCGTTTGCCGACGGCTGGCCCGTCGCTGGGCGGGGTTCCAGCCATACCCGCCCCCGATGGCAGCGGATCACGTGCCCGGCCTGCTCCACCCGCAACTGGCGGTCGTGCCCCAGGCTGTGCAGTTCACGCAGTTGACGCAGCAGGTCGCGCAGGCGCGCGTCGGTCGGCATGCGGGCGCCGTTCTGCGCCAGCCAGTAGCGCAGCGCCTGGGCCTGGCGCGCCGGCGACAGCCTGCGCCAGGCGGCCAACGAAAAACTGGCGCCATCCGGTCCGGGCTCCAGGCCGGCCAGGTCGTCGCGGGCGACTTCGTCCAGGATCTCGGCGGCTTCGGCCATGTGACGGGCGTGGCGGGCGACGATGGCGCGCCAGCCGGGCCAGCGGCCATCCAGCGCGGGCGCCAGCAGCGCGCGCAAGGCGGCACGGGTGTAGCGGGGATCGGCGTTGGTGGGGTCTTGCACGGGCCGCCAGCCAGTGGCGTCGGCGAACTGATCCGCGGCGTGCAGGATGGCCTGCCTGCCCTCGTCCAGCCAGGGGCGCAGGTAGGTGACGCCATCGCGGCGGGTCGAGGGCGCCATGGCCGCCATGCCGGCCAGCCCGGTGCCGCGCAAGAGGCGCAGCAATACGGTTTCGGCCTGATCGTTGCGGTGATGGGCCAGCAGCACCGCCGTCACGCCGTCAGCCTGGGCCAGGCGGGCCAGCGCGGCGTAGCGGGCGTCGCGCGCGGCGGCCTCGATGCCTTGGCCGCTGGCCTCGTCCACCTGGACCCGGGCCAGCCGGAGCGGCAGCTCCAGCAGGCCGGCCAGGGCCTGCACCTGCCGACTCCAATCGTCGGCCGCCGCTTGCAAGCCGTGATGCACATGGAACAGCACCACGTCGATGCCCGCGGCCCGGGCGACGGCGGCCGCATGCACGGCCAGCATGGCCGAGTCCGCGCCGCCGCTGACGGCCACGGCGATGCGACCCGGCGGTTGCGGCAGGCACTGCAAGGCGCGGCGCAGGGCGCCGGCCAGGTCGGGCGATACGGGATACGACTGCCCCGCGCTGGCCGCTTCGGAAGGATCGGACGCGGTGGGGGGGCAGGTCATGGCGGACGGCGCTGGGCAGGCCTGCCGCGGCGCCGGCACGGGCCGGCGCGCGGGGCGCCTCAGGCGCGCACTTCCTGGTAGGCGCCGTAGGACAGCAGGCGCTGGACGCGCTGTTCCACGAGCTGCTCGGGCGTCATGCCCTGCAGCTGGCGCAGGGCGTCGCCCAGCGCGCGACGCAACAGGCGCGCCATGACGCGCGGGTCGCGGTGGGCGCCGCCCACCGGTTCGTTGATGACGCGGTCGACCAGGCCCAGGTCTTTCAGGCGCGGGGCGATGATGGCCAGCGCCTCGGCGGCCTCGGGGGCCTTGTCGGCGCTGCGCCACAGGATGGACGCGCAGCCTTCGGGCGAGATCACGGCGTAGGTCGCGTACTGCAGCATCAGCACGGCGTTGCCCACGGCGATGGCCAGGGCGCCGCCCGAGCCGCCTTCGCCGATGATCGTGACGATCACGGGCACTTTCAGTTCGGCCATGGCATACAGGTTGTGGCCGATGGCTTCGGACTGGCCGCGCTCTTCGGCGCCGATGCCGGGATAGGCGCCGGGGGTGTCCACGAAGGTGAACACGGGGATGCCGAACTTTTCGGCCAGGCGCATCAGGCGCAGGGCCTTGCGATAGCCTTCCGGACGCGGCATGCCGAAATTGCGGGCGGCGCGTTCCTTGGTGTCGCGGCCTTTCTGGTGGCCGATCACCATGCAGGGCGTGCCGTTAAAGCGCGCCAGGCCGCCCACGATGGACTGGTCGTCGGCGTACATGCGGTCGCCGTGCAGTTCGTGGAAGTCGGTGAAGATTTCGCGCACGTAGTCCAGCGTATAGGGACGCTGGGGGTGGCGGGCGACGAGCGCCGTCTGCCAGGGCGTGAGCCTGGCGTAGATTTCCTTGGCCAGCGACTGGCTTTTCTGCTGCAGACGCCCGATCTCGTCGGAGATGTCTACCGCCGAATCGGCCTGCACGTAGCGCAGCTGCTCGATCTTGTTCTCAAGCTCGGCGAGCGGCTGTTCAAATTCCAGAAATGTATTGCGCATGTAGTGTGGTTCCGTAGATGGGCGACCTGGTTTGCGTCAGTATTGGACCGGCGTCGGTTCCAGACTGCGCCACAGATACCAGGTAGCCACGGTACGCCAGGGTTGCCACGCCAACGAGACTTCGCGAGCCTCGAAGCGCGAGACAGGCTCGCCGCTGAAATAGTGTAGCGAGATTGCCTTGAGCAACCCAGGATCATCCAGCGGCAGAACATCAGGCCGCTGCAGATTGAAAATCAAAAACATCTCCGCCGTCCAGCGTCCGATGCCCCGGATGGCGGTCAATTCGGAAATGACGGCCTCGTCGTCCATGGCCGCCCACTTTTCGGGGTGGACCCGGCGTTCGCCGAAATGCACGGCCAGATCCAGCACGTATTCGGCCTTGCGCTGGGACAGGCCGGCGGCGCGCAGGCCCTCCAGGCCGACGCGCAGCACCGCCACGGGGGTGGGCCGCTTGCCGGCGGCTTCCAGGAACTTGTCCCAGACGGCGTCGGCCGCCTTGGCCGAGACCTGCTGGCCGATGATGGCCCGCGCCAGCGTCACGAAAGGCGTGCCGCGCGAGGTCAGCCAGACCTCGGGGTGCTGGGGAATGATCTTTTTCAGGATGCGGTCGCGCCGCATCAGGTGGGCGACGGCGGCTTCCCAATACTCAGGCTTGGGAATGTCGGTATCTGCGATGGACATGTGGGGCGTTTCCTGGGGGTTCACGCCCGACGCCACTGCGTCAGGCCGCCCGGTTTGTCATCGAGTTCGATGCCGGCATCGCGCAGCTCGGCGCGGATACGATCCGCCTCTGCGAAATTGCGGGCCGCCTTGGCGGCCGCGCGGGCGTCGATGAGGGTCTGGATGGCATCGGCGTCCAGTTCGCTGCGCACGCCCTGTTCCATCGCGGCCGCCGAATAACGGGTGGACGACTGGAAGTAGGCGGCCGGGTCCTGTTGCAACAGGCCCAGCAGCGAGGCCAGCGCTTTGAGCTGGCCGGCGCTGCGGGCGCTCTTGCTGCGGTTGGCCTCGGACGCCAGCTCGAACAGGGCCGCGACGGCGCCGGAGCTGTTGAAATCGTCGTCCATGGCGGCCTTGAAGGCCTGCGCCTGGGGCTCGTTCCAGTCGATGCCCTGGGCGTCGGCCGGCACGTTCTGCAGCGCCTGGTACAGGCGGTCCAGGGCGTTCTGGGCGTCGACCAGGTTGTCCGGCGTGTAGTTCTGCGGGCTGCGGTAGTGGTTGCGCACGATGAAGAAACGCACCATTTCGGCTTCGCGCGGATTGACCCGGTAATCGGCCACGTCGGCCGCCGGCTCGCCCTGGGCGATGGTCTGGCGGATGGTGCGGAAATTGCCCAGCGACTTGGACATCTTGTCCGAATCGACCATCAGCGGGCCGCAATGCATCCAGATGTTGGCCAGCACGCCGCCGAAGGCACCTTCGGTCTGGGCGATTTCGTTTTCGTGGTGCGGGAATTTCAGGTCGGGACCGCCACCGTGGATGTCCAGGGGCAGGCCCAGCAACGACTTGCTCATGGCCGAGCATTCGATGTGCCACCCCGGACGGCCCAGGCCATAGGGCGATTCCCACTTGGTGTCGGCGGGTTCTTCGGCCTTGGCCGATTTCCACAACACGAAATCGAGCGGATCGCGCTTGGACGAGCCCACCGCCACGCGTTCGCCGGCACGCAGGTCGTCCAGCGTCTTGCCGGACAGCTTGCCGTAGCCCTCGAAACCGCGCACGGCGTAGTTCACGTCGCCGTCGTCGGCCTGGTAGGCCAGGCCCTTCTGTTCGAGCTTGCCGATGATGTCGAGCATCTCGCCCACGTACTGGGTGGCGCGCGGCTCGCGGTCGGGCGTGGCCACGCCCAGCGCGCGCTCGTCGGCGTGCATGGCGTCGATGTAGAACTCGGTGACTTCGCCGATGCGGCGGCCGGTCTCGACGGCGCGGCGGATGATCTTGTCGTCGATGTCCGTGATGTTGCGCACGTAGTCGACCGCCAGGCCGCTGGCGCGCAGCCAGCGCTGCACCACGTCGAACGACACCAGCATGCGGGCATGGCCCAGGTGGCAGAAGTCGTACACGGTCATGCCACACACGTACATGCGCACCTGACCGGCCTGGGCCGGCTTGAACGGTTCTTTGGTACGCGATAACGTGTTGTAGATTTGCAGCATGGCGCTTGTGAGATTGTCCAAATTTTTTCCGAGGCGGCTGCGGAAAACGTTGTGCCCGAAGGACGATACCTTCAAGACGGCCGCCCAAGGGTTGCCGACATTGCCAGGATCAGGCTTGCCACCCGGGGTTTCTCGCCTCGGGCTTCATGGGTTTTCATCCCATGGGTTTCATCCCATGGGTTTTCATCTGTCGACCTGATCCGCTACACCTGTCAGCCAGCGTTTTGCCTCAATGTCGAGCCAAAAACCCAACCGAGGCTAAAATGGCGGTCGTCAAGTATAGCAAGCGGCCCGGTCACGCGCGTATGCGCGGCCCGGCCTCGACTTTTAACGGATGCCCACGTGACTATCAAGCCGCGTTTTTGCGTCACCCTGCTCGCCCTGGCCCTGGCTGGCGCGCCGGTTGCCGGCGCCTTCGCCCAATCCATGGCCGGAGGCTCGGGACAGAACCCGAACGCCAGCCGCACCACGCTCGACCCCATCCCGCCCGAAGGCGGCTGGGATGGCCTGGCCAATGTGCTGAAATCCGTGCAGCCCAGCGTGGACACCCGCCTGCAGCCCACCGCCTCGCAGATCACCAACCACATCGAGCGCCTGCTGAACCACGGCGACAACGCCGAGGCGCTGGCGATGATCGAAAAGCGCGAAGCCCAGATCAAGGAGCAGCGCGGCACCGACGTGCAATTGATGTTCCAGCACGCGCGCGCCCTGGCTGCCCTGGACCGCAAGGCCGAAGCCATCGACATCTACACCGAGATGACGACCCGCTTCCCCGAGCTGCCGGAACCTTGGAACAACCTGGCCGCTCTATATGCCAGCCGGGGCGAACTTGAAAAAGCACAAGACGCCCTGCAACAGGCCTTGCGCGCCGACCCAGGCTACGCCGCCGCGCGCGCCAACCTGGGCGACCTGCAATTGCTGCAGGCGTTGCGCACCTACAAGCAGGCCGCCAAGGAAGGCGTGCCGGGCATGCAGGACAAGGCCCGCGAAGTCGAAACCATGCTGAAGGATAGGCAACACAAATGATGTCCCGCTATTCCCCTCTCCACCTGCTGCGCCTGACGGCGTGCTCGTTCGCGCTGGCCGCCTTTGCCCCAGCGCTCGTCAGCGCCGCGCCCGCGGCCGCCCCCTCAACCTCTCCCTCTGAAGGCACAAAAGCCATGAGCACCAATCCCCGCGTCAAGCTTCACACCAACCAAGGCGACATGGTCATCACCCTGGACGCCGCCAAGGCGCCCAAGACCGTCGAGAACTTCCTGACCTACGTCAAGGAAGGCTTCTACAACGGCACGGTGTTCCATCGCGTGATCGACGGCTTCATGATCCAGGGCGGCGGCTTCGAACCCGGCATGAAGCAGAAGCAGACCCACGCCCCGATCGAAAACGAGGCCAACAACGGCCTGAAGAACGACAAGTACACCCTGGCGATGGCCCGCACCAGCGACCCGCACTCGGCGACCGCCCAGTTCTTCATCAACGTGTCCAACAACGACTTCCTGAACTTCACCGCGCCCACGCCCAATGGCTGGGGCTACGCCGTGTTCGGCAGCATCACCGAAGGCACCGACGTGGTCGACAAGATCAAGGGCGTGAAGACCGGCAACAAGGGCTTTCACCAGAACGTCCCCAACGAAGACGTGATCATCGAGAAGGCCGAAGTTCTTGAATAAGCTTGCCCTGGCCGGCCCGATCTGGCTGGCATCCGACCTGCACCTGGGGCCGGCCACGCCGGCCACCTCGGAGGCCTTCCTGGCCTTCCTGCAGGCCGCCGAAGAAGAAGCCGCCGCCCTGCTGCTGCCGGGCGACATCTTCGATGCCTGGATCGGCGACGACGTGATCCGCGCCGCGCCGCCGTGGCTGGCCACGGTGCTCAAGGCGTTGCAGGCCACCGCCGCGCGCATTCCGGTCTGGCTGGGCCGCGGCAACCGCGACTTCCTGATCGGCGAGGAACTGGCCGCCGCCGTGGGCGCCAAGCTGCTGCCCGAACCGGCGCTGCTGCAGACCGACTACGGCAACGTGCTGCTGACGCACGGCGACGAATTCTGTACCGACGACGCCGCGTACCAGCAGTTCCGCCAGATGGTGCGCAATCCGCAGTGGCAGGCTGAATTCCTGTCCAAGACCATTCCCGAGCGCCTGGCCATGGCGCAGCAGGCCCGCGGCGAAAGCCAGGCCGCCAACCAGGCCAAGTCGATGGAAATCATGGACGTGAATGCCGGCGCCATTGCGCAGGCCTTTCGCGACGCCGGCGTGAGCGTGCTGGTGCACGGACATACCCATCGCCCTGCCCGCCACGTGCTTGACGTCGACGGCAAGAAGCGCGAACGCTGGGTGCTGCCCGACTGGGACTGCGACCACGTGTCGCCGCCGCGCGGCGGCTGGCTGGTCATCGACCAGGACGGCCTGCAGTTCTACGATCTCGAAACCGACGCGTAGGCCTGGGGCCCGCCCCCGCCATGCGCCATGAAAATGGGCCGCGTCACATGACGCGGCCCATTTTTTTGCCTGGGCGCGGGGCCCGGGCCCCGCGCAAGGCGGTGTCAGAGGAAGATCCAGGCCGCCACGATGGCGCCGAACACGATGCGGTACCAGGCGAACACGCGGTAGGTGTGGTTGGCCACGAAGCGCAGCACCGCCCGCACCACCACCATGGCGCTCAGGAAGGCCGCCACGAAGCCGACCGCAATGCCCGACAGGTCGTGCTGGGTGAGCAGGTCCATGTTCTTGTACATGTCGTACACGGCCGCGCCCAGCATGGTGGGCATGGCCAGGAAGAACGAGAACTCGGTGGCTGTCTTGCGCTGGATGCCCGCGATCATGCCGCCGATGATGGTGGCGCCCGACCGCGAGGTGCCGGGGATCATGGCCAGGCATTGGGCCACGCCCACGCCCAGCGCCTGCTTCCAGGTGATCTGTTCCAGCGTGCGCGCCGTGGCGTGTTCGTCGGACGCCGTGTCGTCCGCGGCGCCAGGCACGTCGCCCGGCGTGTGGCGGGTGCGGCGTTCGACGTACAGCATGATCAGGCCGCCCAGCACCAGGGTCACCACCACTACGCCCGGGTGGTAGAACACCTGCTTGATCGCCTTGATGAAGATGGCGCCGATGACGGCGGCCGGCAGGAAGGCGATGATCAGGTTGCGGGTGAAGGCCACCTCGCTGGGCACGCCGGTCAGCGTGCCGCGGATCAGCTGCAGCAGGCGGGCCCGGAAGATCCACATCACGGCCAGGATGGAACCCAGCTGGATCACGACTTCAAATACCTTGCCCTGGCTGGATTCGAAATTGATCCAGTCGCCGATCAGGATCAGGTGGCCCGTGCTGGACACGGGGATGAATTCCGTCAGGCCTTCGACGATGCCCAGGATGAAGGCCTTGATCAGGTAGAGCGTGGAATCGGTCACGATGGCGGGTTCCAGGTAGATGAGGTCGGGTCCGGGGCGGGGTCCAGGATTCGCGGCGCTAGTCGTTGGTCAGCGAGGCGTCTTCGTCCAGCAGTTCGGGCGCGCGCTTTTCGACGCGCACCAGGGCAATGCGGCGGCCATCCATTTCCAGGACTTCGAAGCGGAAATGGTCGTGGTGGATCTCGTATTCGCAGACATCGCCCGGCTTGGGCAGATGGCCGAAACGCGACAGCAGGTAGCCGGCCAGGGTGGAAAAATCCTGCGCATCATCGACCAGGCCTTCGGTTTCCAGCACCTGTTCGACATGGTGCAGGTCTGCTGCGCCGTCGATCTTCCAGGTGTTGGGGCCGTCGGCGACGATGTCGGGCAGCTCGTCTTCGTCGGGGAATTCTCCGGCGATGGCTTCGAACACGTCGATCGGGGTCACCAGGCCTTCGATGGCGCCGAACTCGTCGGCCACCAGCACCAATTGGCCGCGCGACCGCTTGAGCGTGTCCATCAGGCGCAGGATGCCGATGGCCTCGTGCACGATGATCGGATCGCGCAGGCGGTTGCGGCGTACCCGGCCTTCGGTGATCAGGTCGGCCACCAGGTCCTTGGCGCGGGCGATGCCCAGCACTTCGTCGAGCGAGCCGCGGCAGACCGGGAAGAAGCTGTGCGGCGCCTCGGTGATCTGGCGGCGGATGGTCTCGGGATCATCGTCGATGTTGATCCACGACACGTCGGTGCGCGGCGTCATGATGGACCGGATCGACCGCTCGGCCAGCGTCAGCACGCCGCTGACCATGTTGCGCTCTTCGACGCCGAAGGCCGGCATGGCGGGGCCGTCGGCGCTGGGCAGGTCAGGCTCTTCGGCGGGCGGGCGCTTGCCCAGCATGCGCAGCACGGCGGACGCGGTGCGTTCGCGCATGGGACGACGGGCGTCCAGCTTGAGCAGGTTGCGGCGCGCCACCTGGTTGAGCGCCTCGATGGCGACCGAAAAGCCGATGGCGGCGTACAGGTAGCCCTTGGGCACCTTGAAGCCGAAGGCCTCGGCCAGCAGCGAAAAGCCGATCATCAGCAAGAAGCCCAGGCACAGCACGACCACCGTGGGGTGGGCGTTGACGAAGCGCGTGAGGGGCTTGGACGCCAGCAGCATGATGCCGATGGCGATGACCACGGCAATCATCATGATGGCCAGGTGGTCGACCATGCCGACGGCGGTGATGACCGAGTCCAGCGAGAACACGGCATCAAGCACCACGATCTGCGTGACGATGACCCAGAAGCTGGCGTACACGCGCGGCCCCGACGAGCCGCCGTGCTGCCCGCCTTCGAGGCGCTCGTGCAGTTCCATCGTGCCTTTGAACAGCAGGAAGAAGCCGCCGACCATGAGGATCAGGTCCCGGCCAGAGGGCGAGAAGGGTCCGACCGCAAACAAGGGGGTGGTCAGGGTGACCAGATACGACATGACCGACAAGAGGCCAAGCCGCATGACGAGCGCCAGGCTGAGGCCCAAGATGCGCGCTCTGTCGCGTTGCGACGGGGGCAGCTTGTCCGCCAGGATGGCGATGAAAATCAGGTTATCGATTCCCAGGACGATCTCAAGGACGACCAGGGTAAGCAAGCCGACCCACGCAGCGGGGTCCAGCAGCCACTCCATCAGGAGCTCCAGAAGTTACACGACCGGTAATCGTACATGGAAAATCCGTGACACGCCGGTGACACGCCTCGTCCGCATGCCCTACGGCCGCGGGTTACGGGGCGATTGGCCAGTGGCACCGGCCATGAAAAAACCGGCCGCAAGGGGCCGGTGGGATGAGCAATGACGCGAGCGCAACGGCGACCCGCGAGCGCGATGTGGCGCATCGTCGGGCAGGCACGGCCGTGCCGCCCATGCGGGTGCGAGCCCGGCGGCCACGGCCGCCGGCTCGTGCAGGCGTCAGGCCGCGGGCGCCGGATTCAGGGCCGACAGCATCTGCGTGAAGATCTTGGGGCTGGCGGCCAGCACGTTGCCGGAATCCATCCAGCCTTGCTCGCCATCGAAGTCGGCGACCAGGCCGCCGGCTTCCAGCACCATCAGGCTGCCCGCCGCCAGGTCCCAGGGCTTCAGGCCCACGCCGCAGAAGCCGTCCAGGCGGCCGCAGGCCACGTAGGCCAGGTCCAGCACGGTGGCGCCCAGGCGGCGCACGCCGGTGCTGCCTTCGGCCATGTTGCGGAAGCGGGCCGAGCCTTGTTCCGGATCGCCGGAGTTGGGCCAGTGCGCGCCCAGCAGGGCCTCGTGGTAGCGGGTGCGGCCCGAGACGCGCACGCGGCGGTCGTTCAGGAACGTGCCGCTGCCACGGCTGGCGGTGAACAGCTCGTTGCGCGAGGGGTCATAGATGACCGCCTGCGTGACCTGGCCGCGCTGGGTCAGCGCGATCGACACGGCGTAGTTGGGCAGGCCGTGGATGAAGTTGGTCGTGCCGTCCAGGGGATCGATGATCCACTGGAACTCGGCCTGGTCGGGGCCCTGCAAGCCAAATTCCTCGCCCAGGACAGCGTGATCCGGGTAAGCGGCGTGCAGCGTCTCGACGATGGACTCCTCGGCGGCGCGATCGACTTCCGTGACATAATCGCGCGGCCCCTTGCGAGCCACGCTGAGTCGTTCCAAATCCATGCTGGCACGGTTGATAATGGTGCCGGCACGCCGGGCCGCCTTGATGGCGATGTTGAGCATCGGGTGCATAAAATTCCGTACGTATGCGGTGAACAGGCCGCTAGCCGCCGCCCCGGATCCGCCGCTGTCCCCATAGGGGAAATCGACCCAAAAAACCAGGAAGGCACTAAGCCAAACGTGCCATTTTAAATGACTCAAGCATTTTCACGCGTTCGCTTCATTATGGTGAACCCCAGCCACCCCGGAAACGTCGGTTCGGCGGCCCGTGCCATCAAGACCATGGGCTTCTCCGAATTGGTGCTGGTGGGCCCCAAATTCGCCGATGTGACCACCCAGCCGGAAGCCGTGGCCCTGGCCAGCGGCGCCCTGGACGTGCTGGAAAACGCCCGTATCCACGACACCCTGGAAGAAGCCCTGGCGCCGGTCACCCTGGCGTTCGCCCTGACCGCCCGGGTGCGCGACCTGGGTCCCCCGCCCTGCGACATCCGCCAGGCGGCCGACCTGGCCTGCGCCCACCTGGCCGAGACGGCCGAAGGCTGCACCGCCATCGTGCTGGGCACCGAGCGCGCCGGGCTCACCAATGAGCAGATCGGGCTGTGCCACCGCATCTGCCACATCCCGGCCAACCCCGAATACAGCTCGCTGAACGTGGCGCAGGCCCTGCAACTGGCCGCCTGGGAGCTGCGTTACGCCCTGCTGGTGGACCAGGGCGCCGCCCTGCTGCCGGCCTCGACCGCGCAGGAGCCGTCCCGCGGCGCCCAGCCGGCCTCCGGCGAGGCCGTGCAGGCCTTCCTGGCCCACTGGGAAGAAGCCCTGGTGGGCGTGCAGTTCCTGGACCCGGCCCATCCCAAGAAGCTGATGCCACGCATGCGGCACCTTTTTTCGCGCGTGGGCCTGACCCGCGACGAGGTCGACATGCTGCGCGGCGTCTGCACCGCGATGCTGGCCACCGCCCGGGGCGAGCGCACAAAAAAATAGGGACGGGCATCGCCCGTCCCTGCGCATCGGCTGCGGGCGGCTGGCCGCCCGCGGCACGAAGCCTGTCAGTCCACCGTGGCGCCCGAGGCCTTGACCACCGGCGCCCAGCCTTCCACTTCCGACTTGATGAATTGGCCGAATTCGGCCGGCGTGGTCTTCACGCCCACGGCACCCAGCTTTTCGAAGCTGAGCTGCACCTCGGGCTTGTCCAGCGCCTTGACCATGGCGGCGTTCAGCTTGTTGACCACCTCCGGCGGCGTGCCGGCCGGGGCGATCAGGCCGAACCACGACGAGACGTCGAAATTGGCAAAACCGGCTTCCTTCATGGTGGGCACGTCCGGCGCGCTCTTGGAACGCTCGCTGGTGGTCACCGCCAGGGCGCGCAGCTTGCCCGATTGCGCGTGCGGCCAGGCCGACGGCATGTTGTCGAACATGAACTGCACCTGGCCGCCGATCAGGTCGGTGATGGCCGGGGCGCTGCCCTTGTACGGCACGTGCAGCACGTCGATGCCGGCCTGCATCTTGAACAATTCACCGGCCATGTGGATGGACGTGCCACTGCCCGACGAGGCGAACGCCAGCTTGCCCGGGTTCTTCTTGGCGTAGGCCACCAGTTCCTGCACCGTCTTGACCGGCACCTGGGGATTGACCACCAGGATGTTCGGTACCTTGGCGCCCAGCGCCACGGGAGTGAAGTCCTTCGTCAGGTCGAACGTGACGTTCTTGTACAGCGTCTGGTTGATGGCGCTGGTGACCGCCACGAACAGCAGCGTGTAGCCGTCCGGGGCGGCGCGCTGGACCTGGTCGGTGGCGATGTTGCTGCCGGCGCCCGGCTTGTTCTCGACCACGAACGATTGGCCCAGGGCTTCGGTGAGCTCCTTGGCCATGATGCGGGCGATCACGTCGGTGGTGCCGCCGGCGGAAAAGCCGACCACGATGCGGACAGGTTTGTCGGGGTAGGCAGCCTGGGCAGAACCCATTGCGAAAGCGCTTACGGCGGTAGCCAGCAGCGTAGCGGCAAAGCGCCGCAGACCAGGCTTTTGACCGGTAGTCATAGAGTCTCCGTGCAGATACTGTCCATTAAATGGACGTTTTGAATTATTGGATGACGCATTTTGATCTATACACGAGCGAAGCATCAAGGTAGAGTCCACGCTACGGACTATGGTTTTCCCTTGACCGTTCCGCAATAACCCCCCAAGTTTTCAGAGAGTTGCATGCAAGACAGCGATGCCGCGGCCGCAGGCCCACGCACATTGCGGCGCGGATTGGCCGTTCTGGCCGCCCTGCGGGACCAAGGGCCCGACGGGCTCAGCGTGACTGATATCGCCCGGCTTACGGGCATACAGCGTCCCACCATCTACCGGCTGCTGGCCGCCCTGCTCGATGCGGGCCTGGTGCTGCCCGTCACGGGCACCAAGAAGTACCGCGCCCAGCTGGCGGTGGACCCCGACACGCGTTCCCGCGATCCGCGGGTGCGGCAATTGCTGCCGGTGCTGCGCCGGCTGGCCGACCGCACCGGCGACGCCGTGTTCCTGGTGGTGCGCGACGACGACGATTCCATCAGCCTGCACCGCGAAATCGGCAGCTACCCGGTGCAGATCCTGGCCACCTACGCCGGCAAGCGCCAGCCGCTGGGCGTGGGATCGGGCGGCATGGCGCTGTTGGCCGCCCTGCCCGACGACGTGGCCCGCGGCATCGTCGAGCGCAACTCCAGCCGGCTGGACGAGTACGGCGGCATGACACCCCAGGAAATGTTCCGCCTGATCGAAAACACCCGCGCGCGCGGCTATTCGGTGGTGGGCAACCACGCCGTGCGCGGCGCGCTGGGCGTGGGCTGCGCACTGCTCGATGCGCAAGGCGCGCCGCTGCTCGCAGTGAGCGTCACGGCCATCATCGACCGCATGCCGGCCCAGCGCCAGCGCGAAATCGCGGGGTGGATCAAGGGCGAACTGGCGCGATTGGCAATGCAGGCCTGAGGCCGCGCCAGCCAGCCCGGCCGCGGATGCCTCATCCGCGACGCCTTTCTACGCGCAGAAAGGCCACGCAACAAAAAAGGGCGTCCGTGCCGGCACGGACGCCCTTTCTGTTTGCGCGAACCGCTCAGGCCGGAGCGCCCGTCTTGGGGTTCTGGATCTCGCGCAGCGGGATCGGCGCCTGGAAGCCGGCGGCTTCGAGGGAGCTGCGGATTTCCTGGTACAGGCCCCAGCGCAGGTCCCAGTACTTGCCTGCCTCGGCCCACACCCGCACGTTCACGATCACGCCGTTTTCCTTGTAGTCGACGACCTTCACGAGCGGCTGGGGATCTTTCAGCGCGTCCGGGCTGGCATCGACAATGCCTTGCAGCTTGGCCAGCACCGCGTTCAGGTCGTCGCCATAGCGCACCGGCACGGGGATATCCAGGCGGCGCGTCTTGTTGCGGCTGTAGTTGGTGATGGTGGCATTCCAGACCGTGCTGTTGGGCAGGGTCAGGTGGATGCCGTCGCCTTGCACGAGACGGGTCAGGAACAGGCCAACCTCTTCGACCGTGCCCTCGGCGCCGGTGCTCAGGCCCACGTATTCGCCCGCGCGCACCGGCCGCAGGATCAACAGCATGATGCCGGCCGCGATGTTCTGCAGCGTGCCTTGCAGCGCCAGGCCGACGGCCAGGCCGGCGGCGCCCAGCACCGCGATCAGGCTGGCGGTCTGCACGCCAAAGCGCGCCAGCACCGCGATCAGCGTGAAGATGCGCACCGCCCACACCACGGTGCTGTAGAACATCGGCACGATCGTCGGATCGATCTTGCTGGAACGCGTGGCGATGCGGCGCACCCAGCGGCCAAGCAGCGCCGACACCCACCAGCCGATGACCAGGATCAACAAGGCCACCAGCAGATTGATGCCCATGTCCACCAGCCTGGGGGCCCAGGCGTTGAATTCGTTCAAGGCGTCTTCCATCGTTAACGCTCCCTCGTGCAAAAAGACAGCCGAAAACTTTATCAGATGCGGCTTGCCGACAGGGCGGGATGATGCAGCCGGTGTGTCAAGCTTTGTAAGGATGCGGCGCCGCGATCCGCATGCGTGGTCGATCCCCGTCGCGGCGGCCGCCACGCATCCTACGTGGCGCCGGCGACCTTGCGAAAGTGGTTGTCCCAGGCCCGCTCGCGCGAGGGCGGCAACAGCGGATGCGCCGCGCCCGCGGCGTCGGTGCGCAGCATGGCGCCCAGGCCGCTGCTGATGAGAAAGCCGGCCGCTTGCGCAGGCGCCACGCCGCAGCCGTCGGCCAGGCGCGTCTGCCCCAGGCTGCGGCCGCTTTCGGCGTCCCAGTACAGCACCTGTCCGCCCACCGGGCTGGACGTGGCAACCACCTTGCCCGCCGCGTCCACCGCCACCGACCCGACGTAGTTGCGCATGTCGCGCAGCGCCTGCGCGGGTCCGGCGAACAGTTCCAGCGCGGCGCCGCGGCGGTGGCGGCCGACCAGCGCGGGGCGGTCGCCGGCCGGCCCCATGTACTGGCAGCCGAACCACACGCTGCCGTCCCCCGCCAGCGCCAGGTGGCGGATCGACAGGCGGTGCAGCTCGGGCGCGAGCTCGACCCGTTCCAGCAGGCGGCCGCTGGCCGCGTCGATATACGCCAGCGACGGGCGCATGGTGTCCAGGTTGAGTTCCAGCTTGCCGTAGTCGGGGTGCGTCAGGATGCCGCCGTTGGCCACGCACAGCGTCTTGCCGTCGGGCATCAATACGACTTCGTGCGGACCGATGCCGCCGCTGTCGAATTCGCCGATGCGGCGGTAGTTGCCGCCCGGCGTGGCGTCGTAGAGGCCGAGCACCCCCCGGCCGCCATCGAAGTCGTTTTCGGTGGCCGCCAGCAGGCGGGCGCCATTGAAATAGGCCCCGTGGCCGAAGAAATGCCGGTCGTCGGGCAACGGCAGTACCACCGGCGCACGCTCGCCGCGCAGGTCGAAGCCCAGCGCGAAAAAGCCGGGCTGGCGGCCAAACACCACGGCGCGGTCGCCGGCCGGGTCGATGGCAAAGCTGTGGCCGCGCGCGGGCATTGGCAGCACACGGCGGTCCTGGCCGGCGGCATCCAGCACCACCGCCTCATCGCGTCCGCCGCGTTGGCGCGCCGTGACGTACAGCGCAGCGTCGCCCGGCGATGGCGCGGCCTGCGCGCCCCCCGGCCAAGCCAGGCCGACACCGACCATGCCGCCCGTTGCAGCATTGAGTGTTCCACCGACTGTTCCACCCAGGGCCACGCTCAATCGCACGCCCAAGGCGCTTGCCGCTGCGCGCGCCAGGAAGTCGCGGCGAGCCGGTTGCGCGGGCGGCAGGCCGCCAGCCCGCCCTGCCCCGCGTGCCGAGGAACGATCAGTCGCCATCGAGCGCGTTGAATCCGATGGTGACGCCCAGCGCGGGCGCCAGGTCCTGGTCGACGATGGCCTTGGCGTTTTTCAAGGTCAGCGCCGCCAGCGCCAGTTGCCGGCGCCCCTCGGCGTCGGCCAACGCCTGCTCCAGCGGCGCGGGCACGTCGCGCAATGTCGCGGCCGCGCGGGCCAGTTCACCCAGCACCGAGCCGGCCATCCATTCACCGCCCTTGGGCAGCCCATAGCCCCCCGCGGTGTAGAACGCCGCCAGGCCGTCCAGGTTGGCGGCCAGCGTGCGCGTGCTCAGGCCGCTGCGCCAGAAGGCGGCGCGCTTGGGCCGGGCGTTGGCGGCCGAATCACCCAGCACCGGCAGGATCTTCACGTCGCGTGCGAACTGCAAGCCCGTGGACAGGGCCTTCATCGCTTCGGCCGCCACTTCCTGCGGATCGCGGTACAGGTCGTTGCCGGCCTGCGGCCGCGCGAACTGGCGACCGAAATCGCCCTGCGCGCTCCAGGCCTGGGCCACATCGCGCGACATCGCGGCCACATTGGCCGACACCGCCACGGCATAGCCGCAGGCGTAAGGGAATGTCGGCGTGCCCTGCGTGGTACCCGCCTGCTTGAGCAGCGCGGGTTCGCCATACAGCACGTATTCCAGCGCCGGCAGGCCCTGCACGGCCACGCTGCGGCCGGCCAGCGCGCCGGTCTTGAGCAACTCGGCGTCCTGCGCGGCGATCAACGCCTGCACCTGCTTGGGCATCACGCCGCGGGTGTCCGGCCAGAACGCCAGCCGTTCAAAGCGGTTGGACTGCACCAGCGGCCCGAAGCGCAGGAACTCGATGCGTGCCCACGCCTGCGCCAACCCGGCGAACGCGTCTTCGACGCGCTTGGCGCCCGCCGCGTCCGGCTTGCTGCACCAGGGACCCAGCGCACCTTCCAGTGCGCCGGCGGCCTCGGCCATGGCCGCCACCGCTGGCCGGGCGTAGCCCTGCGCCAGGCGCTCGCCCAGGTCGGCGGGCAATTCGGCGCGGGCCGCCAGCGGCCAGGCCGATGCCCCGGCCAACAACAGTGCGGCGGCCGAGGCCTTGGCCGGCAAGGACCGGCGTGCAACAGGGAATGCCATCACAGCGACTCCAGGAAACGGATGAGATCGGCGCGCTCTTCGGGCGTCATGGCCACGACGCGATCGCGCGCGGGCTGGCCCGCGCCGCCGTGCCACAACACGGCTTCGAGCAGCGTGCGGGCGCGGCCGTCGTGCAGCCAGGTGGCCGAGGGATTCACGGTCTTGGTCAGGCCGATGCCCCACAGCGGCGGCGTGCGCCATTCGCGCCCGGTCGCCTGGCCATCGGACACGCCGTCGGCCAGGTCGTCACCCATGTCATGCACCAGCATGTCGGTGTAGGGCCAGATCAGCTGGAAGCGGTGCTCGGCCTGCCTGGCGTTGCGGCTGGTGACGTACTTGGGCACGTGGCAGGCCACGCAATTGGCCTCGTAGAACAGCTTCTTGCCGGCCAGCACGCGGGCATCGTCGGCGTCGCGGCGCTGCGGCACGGCCAGGTTGGTGGAATAGACGGTGACGAAGTCCATCAGCTTGGCCGGCACTTCCTCGGGCCCGAAGCGCGGCTGCGCGCCGTGTGGCATCTTCAGGCACTGCGTCTGGGCCGGCGTACAGTCGCCGAAATGGTTGGGGAACAGCGGCGTAGACAGGCCCATGTCATTGGAGAACGCCGCCGCGCTCTGCTGCTCGACGGTCGGCTGGCCGGCCTTCAGGTTGAAGCGCCCCAGCGCCCGCGCGCCGGTGCGCGCATCGGTGACCCAGTTGGGCTTGCCCACGATACCGTCGCGCTTGTCGGCGCCCACGTTGGCCAGGATGTCGGCTTCGTGGATGGCTTCCAGCAGCCCCAGGCCGATCATCGGCGGCGCCAGGCGCGGCGACACCTGCGTGTCTTTGCGCATGGGGCCGTAGCCCAGGTTGTCGATGCGATACACGGGCTTCATCAGCGTGGCGGTTTCGCCGCCATTGAGCGTGATCGTGACCGGCGTGTATTCGATTTCCATGCGGCCTTCGGCGGGCAGGCCCGCCACCGCAAAGTTCTGCAACTGCACCCCATAGACAGGCTCGGGCAGCATCGCCAGATCACCGGGCGCGAGCTTGGGATGGCCGCGGTCCGGGCCTTGCGGCACGGCCAGGCGCAACAGCAACGCAACGGCATCAGGGCGTTCGAGGGGATCGAAACCCGGCACCGATCCCCGCCCGTCCTTGGTATGACAGGCCTGGCAGGAACGCGCGTTGAACAGCGGCCCCAGGCCGTCGGAGGCCTGCGTGGACGCGGGCGCCGAGACCCAGTCCTTGCGGAACAGGCCGTTGCCGACCTGGAATTCCTGGCGGCGCTCGAAGCTCATATTGGCCGACGGCTGCGAGAAGATGTCGGCGTTGATGAGCTTGTTGGTGGTGGTAGCGCCCGCCTGCATGGTCTCGAAGGTCTCGGCCTTGGAGAAGTCACGCGTGGGCGCCGTAATGGCGAGGACGCGTTTGAGGTCTTCGGCAGTCAGGTCATCGCGCCCGGCGGGCGCGGAGGGAGCGGCGGCGGCGCCGGCATGGGCCGACGCCGCCAGTACGGCGGCGAATACGAGCTTCACTTGAATACGGCGTCGGGTTTGTCCAGGCTGTCGGAACCTTCGATGGCGACCTTGCCCAGGTCCAGCAGCGTGATCACACGTTCCAGGCTGCGGGTCTGGTCCACCAGGCGGTCGATGGCGGCCTGCACCAGGGCGTTGCCCTCCTTGTTGCCATCCGCGATCATCTGGTCGTAGGTCTCGACCGTTTCGGCGCGAACCCTGAGCGCCTGCATGGCGGCCACGGTGGCGTCCAGCTTGGCGCGCACTTCGACGTCCAGCTTGGGGTCACGCGCCTTCACCAGTTCGGACAGGCTGGCGCCTTCCACGGTCTTGCCGTCGATGCGCGTGTACGAACCCAGGTAGACATTGCGGATGCCGATCTGGTCGTAGAAGTGCGAATTGTGGGTGTTGTCCGAGAAGCAGTCGTGCTCTTCTTCGGGATCATGCAGCATCAGGCCCAGCTTCATGCGTTCGCCGGCCAGTTCGCCGTACGACAGGCTGCCCAGACCGGTCAGCATCGCGATCAGGCCGGCCTTGGGGTCTTCTTCGACGGCCTTGCGCGCGGCGCCGTCCTTTTTCCAGTTGCCCACCATTTCTTCCAGGTCGGTCACCAGCAGGTCGGTCACGGCCTTCAGGAATTCGATGCGGCGTTCGCAGTGGCCGCCGGTGCACTGCTTGGGATCGAAGTCCGTGTGCGGGCGGTTGCCGGCGTGGCGTTCCTGCGGCGTGCCCTTGCGGTCGGCCGGCGCCGGACCGGTGCCGTTCAGGTCCTGGCCCCACAGCAGGAATTCGATGGCGTGGTAACCCGTGGCCACGTTGGCTTCGTTGCCGTCGGCCTCGTGCAGCACTTCGGACAGCAGTTGCGGCGTGATCTTGCTGACGTCGACGGTCTTGCCGCCCACCGAGATCTTGGAATTGGCGATGACGTTGACCGCATAGTAGGCGTTCTCGTCGTTTTCGGTGCCGTAGGACGCGTCGACGTAGTCGATCAGGCCTTCATCCAGCGGCCACGCGTTCACACGGCCTTCCCAGTCATCGACGATGGGGTTGCCGAAGCGGTAGGCCTCGGTCTGCTGGTAGGGTACGCGTGCGGCCAGCCAGGCGTCGCGGGCGGCCTTGAGCGTTTGCTCGCTGGGCTTGGATACCAACGCATTGATGGCGTCGCGCAGCGTCTTGGCAGCGGTCAGCGAATCTTCGTAGCCTGCCAGCGCCAGATCCGAATAGGTGGCAACCACGGCCTTGGGCTGCACCGCGGCGTGCGCCGTTCCCCCGAACACCGCGGCCGCCAGCACCGCTCCCAACAACAACTTGCGCATCGACATTCTCCCGTAACTCGAATGGGTTCCGCCCCGCGGCGGCCCCATTCACACTTGAATTTTGTGGATGCGAGTGTAAACAATTTTCGTTTGATATTCAGCCCAAAGTCAGATACCTGACGTTTTGCCGAATGAATTCACCGGGATTTGCCCCTTTCCAAACGAAAAAAGGGCCCGGAATCCGGGCCCTGTCGCGGGGCCGGGGCCTGCCCGGCCCCGGCGCGGCGTCAGCGTTGCAGCGGCGACTTGGCCGTTTCCTTGGCGGCCAGCACCGCGATGGCGGTGACCAGCAGCGCGGCGGCGACGTACAGCGAGATCGCCAAGGTGGAGTTCCACGACTTGAACAGGCTGGCGATGATCAGCGGCGCAAAGCCCCCGCCGACGATGCCGGCCAGCGTGTAGGCCAGCGACGACCCCGCGTAGCGCACCCGGCCCGGGAACTGTTCGGTGATGAAGGCGGCCTGGGGGCCGTACATCATCGCGTGGATCAACAGGCCCACGACCACGGCAGCGCAGATGGCGATGGGATGCGCAGTGTCCATCAACGTGAAGAAGACAAACGCCCACACCATGCCCAGCGCCGCCCCGGCCAGGTACACCGGGCGACGCCCGATCTTGTCCGACAGATGGCCGAACAGCGGCACGGCCACGGCGTTCAATGCCGCGCCCAGCATGGTCGCGGTCAGCGCCATGGGCCGCGACAGGTGCAGCACCGTCGTCACGTAGGTCAACGTGAACACCACCACCAGCGCGTACAGCACATCCGAGCCGATGCGCGAGCCCCCGGCCACCAGCAACTGGCGCCAGTGCTGGCCCAGCACGTCCTTGATGGGCGTGCTGGCGGTTTCGCGCTTCTGTTCCATTTCGAGGAACACCGGCGTTTCTTCCACGCCGCGGCGCAGCCACAGGCCGAACAGCACCAGCGCCACGCTGGAAATGAACGGCACGCGCCAGCCCCAGGCCTGGAATTCCTCGGGGCTGAGCCAGGCCGAGATCACGGCGATGAAGCCGGTGCCGATCAGCGTGCCGCACGACGGCCCGACCTGCGTGAACGAGGCATTGCGGCCACGTTGGTCGGGCTTGCCGTGTTCCATCGACAGCAGCACCGCGCCGGCCCATTCGCCGCCCAGCGCCACGCCCTGGATGAAGCGCAAGGCCACCAGCGCCACCGGCGCCCACACGCCCCAGCTGGCGTAGGTGGGCAGCATGCCCATCATGCCGGTCGAGATGCCCATGATCACCAAGGTGGCGACCAGCACGAACTTGCGGCCCAGGCGATCGCCCAGATGGCCGAACACGAAGCCGCCCAGCGGCCGCGAGACGTACCCGACCGCATAGGTCGAGAACGCCAGGATGGTGCCCGTCAGCGGATCGAACGACGGAAAGAAGATCGAATTGAAGACCAGCGCGGCCATCAGGTTGTAGATGGTGAAGTCGTACCACTCCAGCGTGGTGCCGACCGAGCTGGCCATGGCCAGGCGTTTCATCTTGTCCGGCGAGGCCGACGGATGCGCGCAGGCCGGCGCATGCAGCGTGTTTTCAGCCATTGTGTTTCCCCAAGTGTGATGTGTGAATGACGCCGCGTGTCAACGCAGGTCGGCGGCCGCCAGCTTCCAGCCCAGCGCCAGCAGCCAGGCGTCGGCGGCGCGCGCGCCCAACGCCGCGGCCGCCGCGTCGGCCAGCGCCCGGGCCGCGTCGGCCGTACTGGCCTCGACGACGAAGAGCGGGTCCAGGCGGCGGTTCTCAGTCGATTCGCGCGGCAGCGGACCGCTCAGGGCGGCGTCCGGCGCCAGCAGGTACGACTGCACGAAGCCGTCGGTCTTGGCCAGCGTGGCGCCCGCTTCGGCGGCACGGGTCGCCAGCGCGCCGGCGTCACCGCCGAACACCAGCGGCAGCACCGCGATGTGGCTGCCGCTGCCAAAGCCGGTCACGGCCTGCACGGCGCAGACGCGGCGCATCGGGTCGCGCATGCGGTCCAGGTTGGCCACCGACCACGGCGTCTGGCGTTCGAACGCCGCGCGGTAGTCGGCGGTGGTGAAGGCGCCCAGCGATTCCGTGCGGTACAGGCCCAGGTACTTGCGGCCACCCGACAGCGAGAAATAGCGCGCGCCCGACAGGAAGCCCGGGATGCGCACGCGCTCTTCGACGTGCTCGCGGTCGTACCAGCGGTTGAAATCGGTTTCGAACGCGGGATCGACGTCGCAGGCGACGAACAGCATCCCGTTGGGCGGCAGCGTGGAAGACGTGTTGGCTTGGCTCATGGCAAGAAGAAAAACCCTTCGGTTGCAGAAGGGGGTCATCTTCGGCCGACTGGCCTTTCCAAGCCAAACGAGTAATTTTTCGCGGCGGCAACAGAATTACTGAAAGCCCACCTAGGGATAACTCTATTGCGCCGAACCAAATTTGGGCTGAGCGACCGACGCGGTGTACTGGTCCGACGCCCGGCTGGCCAGTTCGGCCACCAGGCGGATGGCGTCCGACCCGGCGCCTTCCAGGTAGCTCACCACCAGCAATTGCGGCGGCACCGGCATGTCGCTGCGAATCACCTGCATCTCGCCGCGCGCCACGTATTCATGGATGGGCGGCAGCGGCACCAGCGCGCGGCCGAAGCCGCTGCGCACCAGCCGCGCCAGCGCCGAGATCGAGCTGACGCAGTGCACCTTGCCCAGCGGGATGCCGGCCTCGCGGAACAGGTTCTTCAAGGCCTCGTGCGGCTGCGAGCCGGGGCTCATGGTCAGCACGGGTTCGCTCAGCAGTTGCTGCACCGTGAGTGATTCCTCGTCGCCTGCCGGGCCGACCCAGCCCATTTCCATCGGCAGGCACGGCGTGCTGATGACGCCGGTGTCCGTCAGCAGGTCGGTCTGGAAGGCGATGTCCAGCGTGCCTTCGCGCAGGCCGCGATGCAGCGCGCGGGTGGTTTCGGACGTCAGCTGCACCTCGATGCCCGGATAGGTGGATCGCAGATTGGTCAGAAAGCCGATCAGCCAGGTATGCACCACGGTCTCGATGGCGCCGATGCGCACCAGGCCGAAGACTTCGTCGCCGGTGCGGCCCAGCGACAGGATCTGTTGGCGCAGTTCGAGCAGGCGCTCGCCGTAATCCAGCAAGCGCGTGCCCACGGCCGTCAGCCGCAGCTCTTTGGCATCGCGTTCGAACAGCCGCGCGCCGATGTCTTCTTCGAGCGAGGCAATGCGGTTGGCCACTGCGGCCTGGGTGATGTGCAGGCGGTCGCTGGCCGCACGGAAACTGCCCAGGCGGGCGGACCACAGAAATGCTTCGACAAAACGGGTATTCATATCCACGTGGCGGCACGCCCGGCGGCGCGCCCCCTTTCCTAGAACGCCAAGGCGGCAAGCCTTGATCCGCCCACATCCTACCGCGCCTGGGGCCGGGCGGACGCCCTGCGCGCCTGCCCGCCCCGTCACGGTGCCTGCCATGCACCAACGTGGTTCATGCCGCGCCCCGAGGCGGGTCGCGCCAACGCGTTACGCCAGGAAACAGTGCCATGTTCACGAGTTGGCACGGGTCTTGCTTGTCTGCTGGTATGCAAGCTTGTCTACAAGCGCCCATCTCGCCAACCAGGAGTACCGCATGACCGACCGCCCCGCGCCCTTTGCCTTCAACGCCACCCGCCGCAAGCTGATGCAAGGCGCTGCGCTGGGCGCCGCCGCGCTGGCCGCGCCCGCGCTGGTGCGCGCACAGTCGGGCCCGACGATCCGCATCGGCTACTGGCCGGTGGCGGCCGGGCTGCCGTTCTACGCCGCCATCGAAAAGGGCTACTTCAAGGAAGCCGGCCTGAACGTCGAGCCGCTCAAGTTCGCCGGGGCGCAGCAGGTCATGGAAGCCATGCTGGCCGGCCGCGCCGACGGCAGTGCCAACGGCACCGGCTCGGCCAACCTGGCCATCGGCGAGATCGCCTCGCCCGGCCTGTTCAAGATTTTCGCGTCCAACCCCAGCAACGCCAAGAACGTGCTGGACGAGTTCATTGTCGCGAAAGACAGTCCCATCCAATCCATCGCAGACCTCAAGGGGAAAAAGGTCGGTTCTGGACCCGGCATCCAGAATGCCACGCTGGCCAAAGCAGTGCTGGAGCGCGCCGGCGCAACCGGGGCAACCGTGGTCGAGTTGGCGATCAGCCAGCACGTCGCCGCGGTTGCCGCCGGCCAGTTGGACGCGTGCTACACGCTGGAACCCACGGGCACGGTCGGCCGCCTGAACGGCACCACCCGCGTGCTGGAAGCAGGCGTGATCGCCAAATACGTGCTGGGCGATCCGATGGCGCCCTGGTTCGGCGGGTCGGCCTCGCTGACCACCGCGTTCCTGAAAAAGCATCCCGAGGAAAGCAAGAAATTCATCGCCGCATACGCCCGCGGCATCGAACTGATCCGCACCAAACCGGACGAGGCGCGCCCCTTCATGAAGGGCTACACCGCCATCGAAGGCCCCATGACCGAAGCCGTGCCGCTGGCCGCCTACACGCTCTACAACGAGTTCACCCCCGGCGACATCCAGTACTTCCAGAAGTTCTTCGACCTGTTCGCCGACAAGGGCATCTTCGCGCAGAAGGTCGACGTGGCCTCGATGCTGTACAAGGGCTGAGCCATGGATGCGATCAACGCCAACCGCGCGGTCAACGCGCCGGCCGCCGCGGCCACGGCGGCCGGCGCGCCCGCGTCGCGCCCGCCGCGCAAATGGACCGCCGCACGCCTTCTGCCGCTGATCGGCCCGCTGGCGCTGTACGTGGTGTGGGACCTGGTGGTGCGCCTGCAACTGGTCAGCCCCGTGCTGCTGCCTACCCCGGGCGCCACGCTGGTGGCGCTGGCCAAGGGCATGGCGGGCGGCCCGCTGCTGGGCGACTTCCTGGCGTCCGTCAGCCGCACGTTGCAGGCCTTCGTGATTGCCGGGGTGATCGGCGTGCCGCTGGGCGTGCTGCTGGGCAGCAATGAAAAGGCCTACCGCAGCGTGGAGTTCCTGGTGGACTTCTTTCGCTCGACGCCGTCGTCCGCACTGATCCCGCTGTTCCTGATGATCTTCGGCGTGACCGACATGAACAAGATCGCCATCGCCGCCTTCGCGGCCGTGCTGGTGATCCTGTTCAACAGCGCCTACGGCGTCATCAACGCCCGCAAGCAGCGGGTGATGGCGGCGCGGGTCATGGGCGCCTCGCGCTGGCAGATCTTCAAGGACGTGCTGATCTGGGAAAGCCTGCAGCCGACCTTCGTGGGCCTGCGCAGCGGCGTGTCGATGGCGTTGGTCATCGTCATCGTGGCCGAGATGTTCATCGGCTCGGACAGCGGGCTGGGCAATCGCATCATCAATGCCCAGCAGGTGCTGAACGTACGCGACATGTACGCGTCGATCCTGGCCGCGGGCGCCCTGGGCTACGTGCTCAACATTCTCTTTCTGGTGCTGGAAAAGCGCGTGGTCCACTGGAGCGGCCGATAACCATGTCCACCGTCATCAACCCCGTCATCGCCCCTGCCCCCGCGCCCGCGCCATTCGAGCCGGGCCCGGCCGGCACGCACATCACGATCCGCGGCCTGACCAAGTACTTCGCCGGCTGGCCGCTGTACGAAAACTTCAACCTGGACATTCCCAAGGGCAAGATCGTCTCGGTGTTCGGGCCCAACGGCTGCGGCAAGTCCACCCTGATCAACATGATCGCGGGCCTCATCCCCATCGACGCCGGCGAGATCCTGTTCGACGGCAAGTCGCTGGCGCAGACCAAGATCGGCTACGTCTTCCAGAACTACCGCGAAGCCATGTTCCCGTGGCTGCGCACCATCGACAACATCGCCTATCCGTTGCGGCTGGAAGGCCGCAGCAAGGCCGAGGTCGATGCCCGGGTGGAAGAACTGGTGGCGTCGTTCGACGTCAAGTTCGATCTCAAGCGCTACCCGTATGAACTGTCCGGCGGACAGCAGCAGACCGCCTCGATCATGCGGGCGCTGGCCCCGGGACCCGAAGTGCTGTTCCTGGACGAGCCCTTTTCCGCGCTGGATTTCGAGATGACGCTGTTCATCCGCGAAAAGCTGCAGGAAGTCTTCATGCAGACCGGCACCACCATGCTGCTGGTCTCGCACGATCTGGAAGAAGCCGTGTACCTGGCCGACCAGGTGTTGCTGCTGACCAAGCGCCCGACCCGCGTGGCCGAAATCCTGGACTACACCGACGCGCGTCCGCGCACCGTCGACACCCTGTCCGAACCCAGCTTCATCGGCATGAAGAAACTGAGCCTGGAGATCTTCCAGCGCGAAGTGCGCCGCTGATCGAACCCACCCATTGCCGGAGAATCCGCCATGACCCAGGAAACCATCGACCAATACGTCCGCAGCGCGCTGGCGCTGTCGGGCTATGCACTGCGCGACGCGGACACGGCCGACGTCGTGCAGCAGTTCTCGCGCATCCACGACATCGCCGCGACGTTCATCGACGAGGCCTTGCCGGTGGAGTTGGAATCGGCATCGGTGTTCCGCCCGTGAACAGCGCCGTCCTGGACATTGCGCGGCAGGTACAGCGCGGCGAACGCAGCGCCGTGGCGGTGCTGGAAGCCACGTTGGCGCGCGTGCGCGACCTTGACCCGCACTACAACTGCTTTACCGCCGTGCTCGAGGCCCGCGCCCGCGCTGAAGCCGCCGCCATCGACGCCCGCCGTGCGCGCGGCGAGACCCTGCCGCCGCTGGCAGGCGTGCCCTATGCGGTCAAGAACCTGTTCGACGTCGCGGGCGTAACCACGCTGGCCGGCGGCCGCGTCAATGCCGGCAACCCGCCCGCGACGCACGACGCGACGTTGGTGGCGCGCCTGCGCGACGCCGGCGCCGTGCTGGTGGGCGCGCTGAACATGGACGAACACGCCTACGGCTTCACCACCGAAAACACCTTCTACGGCGCCTGCCGTAATCCACACGACACCACCCGCATCGCGGGCGGATCGTCGGGCGGCAGCGCCGCCGCAGTCGCGGGCGGTCTGGTGCCGCTGACGCTCGGTTCGGATACCAATGGCTCGATCCGCGTGCCCGCATCGCTGTGCGGCGTGTTTGGCCTGAAGCCCACCTTCGGCCGATTGGCGCGCACGGGATCGTATCCCTTCGTCGGCAGCCTGGACCATCTTGGGCCCTTTGCCGCCGACACGGCCAGCCTGGCCGCGGCCTACGACGCGCTGCAAGGCCCGGACCCCGACGACACCGCCTGCGCCCAACGCATCGCGGAACCCACGCTGGCCGGCCTGGCATCGGACCGGCCGCTGCGCGTGGGCGTGCTGGGCGGCTACTTCGCCCACTGGACCGGCCCCGAGGCCCGCCTGGCGGTGGACATCGCCGCCCGTGCGCTGGGCGCCGTCGATACCGTGGAACTGGCCGGCGCCGAACAGGCCCGCGCCGCGGCCTTCATCATCACGGCGGCCGAAGGCGGCGCGCTGCATCGCCGCCGGCTCACCACGCACTACGACCAATATGAACCGCATTCCCGCGCCCGCCTGGTGGCCGGCAGCCTCGTGCCGGCGGCCTGGGTACAACAGGCACAGCGCATCCGCCAGCGCGTCTACCGCGAAGCGCTGGCGCGGTTCGAGCACTACGACGTGCTGATCGCCCCTGCTACGCCCGTGCCCGCCACCGTCATCGGCACCGACAGCCTGACGCTGGCCGGCCGCACCCTGCCCGCACGCGCCAGCATGGGCCTGTTGACCCAGCCCATCTCGTGCCTGGGCCTGCCGGTGTGCGCCGCGCCGACCTGGCCCGGCAACGGCAGCGAGGCACACCTGCCGCTGGGCGTGCAATTGATCGCCGCGCCGTGGCGCGAAGCCGACTGCCTGCTGGCCGCACGCAGGCTGGAGCAGGCCGGCGCGGCCGGCGCGCGCGCCGTCACGGCCGCCCCACGAGCGGCCACGCAAGCGACCGCAAATGTCTCGTCACAGGCTGCGGCATAAATCCGCCCACCGACCGTCACTCCAGGCCCAGACATGGACTCCCCTTTCGCCGTCCTCGACACCCCCCGCAATCTGGCCGACGCGGCCTACGGCACGCTCAAGCGCGACATCCTGGATTTCCGGCTGGCGCCCGGCGACCGCTTCACCGAAACCGAAATCGCCGACCGCCTGCGAGTCAGCCGCACCCCGGTGCGCGAAGCGCTGTTCCGCCTGGAGCGCGAGGGCTACCTGGAGGTACGCCAGCGCAATGGCTGGCTGGTCAAGCCGCTGGACTTCGACACGCTGGATCACTTCTATGAGCTGCGCCGGGTGCTGGAAACGGCAGCGGTTCGCGCGCTGTGCGCGCCCGGGCAGATCCCCGATCCGCTCCGTCCGCTGCAACCGCTGGTGGATACCTGGCTGGTGGACGAGAGCCAGCATTCCCGGGACGGCGAATGGCTGGCCGACCTGGACGAACGCTTTCACATGGACCTGGTCGCCGCGGCCGGCAACCCCGAGATCGCGCGGGTACACCGCGCCGCCACGGAACGCATCCGCATCGTGCGGCGGCTGGATTTCACGCAACCCGACCGCATTGCCCGCACCTATGCCGAACATGGCGCGATCCTGACCGCCATCCTGCAGCGCGATGCCGCGCGGGCGACCGCGCTGCTCGAAGCCCATATCGGCGACAGCCAGGCCGCGGTGCGCAAGATCACGCTGCACCGCATGTATGCCACCCGCCGCGCGCAGGCGGCGTAGGCTCTCGCATGGCCTGCCCCAGCGCACGGCTCAAGGCCCGGGCGCCGCATGCGGCGCCCGCAACACCCCGGCCAGGCTCAGCGGGGGCGCAACCAGCGATCCAGCCTGCGCGTGACGAACGGGATACAGAAATACACCATCACGGGCGTCAACGCCACGCTGGTGATCAGCGCACGCCAGAAGACCGGCAGCGACGTCAGGTGCTCGCTGACCAGCAGCGAAAACGCCAGCAGCACCGGAAAGTACGCCAGCCAGATGCTGACCGCCTGCTTCCAGCGCGGCGGCGCGCGATGGCTTTGCGGGCCGAACCACGCGTCCATGCCGCTGACGCGGCGCGCATGGCTGGCGCGTACCAGGTTGGCGCCGCGTTCCAGCCACATGCGGCGCGGCAGGGATTTTTCCCAGCGCGACAGGCTGGCCTCGTCGTTGAACCGCAGCACGATCTGGTACTGGTCGCCGCCCTCGGGCGGTTGCAGCACGCCCGATCCCAGAAAGCCGGGAAAGCCGGCAGCCAGGATTTCGCCCTGGCGCATCCAGGACAGGAAATCGCCGTAGCGTTCGGGCGTGATATGACGGGTGACCAGCATGGTGACCGGGGCGGAAACAGCGGAACTGGACATGGCGGAACTCCTGGGGCAGCGTGCAGCGTGTTATGCAGTGTTTACCCTAGCAAGCCGCGTGCCAGCCTTGCGGTGCAGCATTCGCCCCGCAAGAGGCCGGGCGCCAGGCTTTCGCCGACAAATTGCGCACCGCAGCAGACACCATATTGGTGATTACCCTAAATAACGCACCATCACGGTGCATTCATTGTCAGGAATCCGATGGACATCAACCTGCCCGACGTCGTCGCCGACGTCACTGCCGCCTTCGCCCGCTATGAAACCGCCCTGGTCAACAACCAGGTCGAGGTGCTGGACGAGCTGTTCTGGAACAGCCCCCACACCCTGCGCTACGGCGCCGGGGAAAACCTGTACGGCTACGACGCCATCCGCGCCTTTCGCGCAGGCCGTTCACCGCAAGGACTGGCGCGCCGCGTGCTGCGCACGGCGATCACCACCTATGGCCGGGATTTCGCCACCACCAACATCGAATTCCAACGCGACGGCAGCGACCGCATCGGCCGCCAGAGCCAGACCTGGATGCGCACGCCCGACGGCTGGCGCGTGGTGTCGGCCCACGTCAGCCTGATGGCGGGGTAAGCCACACGCGGGATCAACGGGCCCGACGCAGGCCAGGCCACCCCATAACCTTATTGGGCCGCCGGCATTGAGCCGTCATGAGGACAGGTCTACACTGGACTTCCCCTAGTCCCCTGGAGCACCTGCCCCATGAGCACCTACAAGATCGCTGTCTTCGTCGGCAGCCTGCGCGCCGCGTCGATCAACCTGCGCCTGGCCCGTGCGCTGGAAAAACTGGTACCCGCGGACTTCAAGTTCGATTACGTCAGCCTGGGCGATGTGCCCCTGTACAACCAGGACAACGAGAACAACCTGCCCGCCCCCGCCGCCAAGCTCAAGCAGCAGATCCTGGACGCCCAGGGCATCCTGTTCGTGTCGCCCGAGCACAATCGCTCGTTGCCCGCCGCCGTCAAGAACGCGATCGACTGGGGCTCGCGTCCGTGGGGCCAGAACTCCTGGACCGGCAAGGCCGTGGGCATCGTGGGCACCTCGCCCAGCGCCGCCGGCACCGCCCTCATGCAGCAGCACCTGCGCAACATCCTGGCCGCCGAAGGCGCCGTCGCCCTGACCACGCCGGAAGTCTTCTTGCAGTACACCGAAGGCCTGGTCGACGACCAGTACACCATCACCAACGAAGGCACGCGCAAGTTCCTGCAAGGCTGGATCGACCGCTACGTGGACTGGGTCAAGAAATTCAACGCCTGATCGCCGCCGTTGCCGGAGCCGGGGCGCCTCCCCGTCCGGCACAGATCGCCCGCTTACCTCCGGGCGATCAAGCCCCCCGCTACGTCGGGGGGCTTTTTTTTATGGGCGATTCTTATCCCCCTCAACTGTGGAAAAGCTTGAGGACAGGTGGCGGGCAGTCTCGAAAAACCGTGTGGAGGCAAGCACTTGCGATCACCGGTCAAAAAATGCGCAATCGTCCTTTTGGCTGATTTTTTGGCCACTTATCCACCGCCACAAGGATGAATCGGGCATCCTCGGCCGCGAGCGCGGCCCGTTGTGCATTTGTCCCAGCATTCTGTGGACAAGCATGAGGACAGTCTGAGGGCAGGTGCGGAATTCCCTTGCGCATCAATGACCTGCAAGGGGTGGTCAAGAAAGGCCCAAATGGGCAGGAAGGGGCGCCAGGTTGTCCCCGGGAAATGTGGATAAGGCTGAGGACAGCCTGCGGGCAGAGGTGAAAATCCCTTTTGAGCCAAGGACTTGCGCAATGCGGGCAATAAACGCTCAACCTCGGGCCGCGGCCGCCCTGGCGGACCGCCCAGCCGGCGACAGCCCGGCGCGGCCCAGGCTTGTCCCCATCGAATGTGGACAAGCCTCTGAACAGCCGCATAACAAGCTGAAAAACTCCTTACCCAACAACCACTTGGAAGGGGTGCTCAAAAAAAGAGCACCCTCCCCGTCAGCCTTCGTTGCCTTCCAGGCGCATGCCGATCTTCAATCCGACCTGCCAGTGGGCCACCTTGCCGTCCTTGATGTGGCCGCGCACCTCGGTGACTTCGAACCAATCCAGGTTGCGCAGGGTTTCGGATGCGCGCGCGATGGCCTGGGTGATGGCGTCGTCGGTGGACTTGGTGGAAGAGCCCACCAATTCGATCTGCTTGTAGACATGGTTCGACATAGCTCGTCTCCGGTGTAGAGGGGGTGAGTCGCGAATCGTCGGCCGTGCGCGATGTTCCGGCGCTTACGACCGGCAATCCATTCGAACACCCAGGATACCCGCTGCGCGCTAGAGTGGTGTTACGAGTTCCGACGTCCGCGGCCTCGGTCGCGGCCCGCCACTCGCTTTTCGCAACCGCTAGCAAGGAGGTCTCGTCATGCCAGAACGAAAAACCCTGCAACGCGCCGCGCGCGACAAGCAGCAAGGCAAATCCGCATCCACCCAGGCCGGCGAATTCGTCCGCGAGGAAATCGACCGCGTCCGCCAAGGCAAGCACGGCGTGCGCTCGACCAAGCAGGCCATCGCCATCGGCCTGTCGCAGGCGCGCCGCGCCGGTGTCGACCTGCCGGCCCCCAAGAAAGCCAGTGCAGCGACGCGGCGCAAAGCCGAACAGGACAGCCAGGCCGCCCATGACGGCCACGTCAAGTCCGCCACACGCGCCCGCGCCACCACCCGAGCCCTGAAAAAGGAAAGCCCCCGGCCGGCCGCGAAGGCCGCGTTGTCGCGCCACGCCAGCAAGACGGCCGCGTCGCGCACGGCTGCGGACCGCTCGGCCGCCGCGAAGAAGGCGGCCGCGACCAAGGGCGCGGCGGGACGCTCGGCTGCCGCCAGGAAAGCAGCGCGGACCCGCGCGGCCAATGCCCGGGCGGCCGCGCATCACTGAGGCGCCGCGGCGTGGCTGGGCAATGCCTGCCGGGGGTTCACGGCCCCGTGTCGACGCCCGCTTCAAAGTCGCGCAAGCGCGCCTGCAGGAACTCGCGCAAGCGCTTGACCGTCGGCGACAGCAGCATGCGGTGCACGCACAAGAGGTACAGCGGCGACGGCTCGCTGCCGTAGTCGGACAATGCCTCGACCAGCCGGCCGGCGCGCAAATCGGCCAGCACGTCGTAGCGCGACTTGTAGGCCACGCCGTGTCCAGCCAACGCCCAGCGCCGCACCAGGTCGCCGTCGTCGCCGACGCGATCCCCCTTGACCGGCACCACTTGGCTGGCGCCGCCGCGCTCGAACGTCCAGCGGTCGTGCAGCGATTCGCCCAGCACGAAGCACAGGCAATTGTGGCGACGCAGATCCGCCGGCGCCTGCGGCACGCCATGGCGCGCGAAATACGCGGGCGAGGCGCACACCACCCGGCGGTTGTGCTCGCCCAGCGGCAGCGCCACCAGGCTGGAATCGTTGGGCGTGCCGTAGCGCAGGGCAATATCGACCGGTTGCCGGTACAGGTCGGCCAGCCTGTCGCTGATACGCACCTGGAAGCTCACGCGCGGATGCCGCAGCTGGAATGCGTCGAGCCAGGGCAGCAGCACATGGCGCCCCAGGTCAGACGGAATCGACACCGACAAGGTGCCGGAAATCGCCGTCTTGTCGCGCGCCAGCGCATTCTGGCCCGCCTGCAGGGTCGACAGCGCGGCCCGGGCGTATTCCAGGTAGCGCTCGCCGTCGCTGGTCAGGCGCAGGCTGCGGGTGGACCGCACGAACAGCCGCGTTTCCAGCGTCAGCTCCAGCCGTTTGAGCGCCGCGCTGGCCACCGCGGGCGTCAGGTCCAGCTCGCGTGCCGCCGCCGAAAAACTGCCGTGATCGGCCGCCGCGACAAAGATCCGCAGGTCTTCAAACCGAAGCATGATGGACTCATTTTCAAAAAATTATTGAAACTGAGTCCGATGCTAGCCGGTTTTTCATTGTTCGCGGACAGGTAATCATGGCCACACCCCCGAACCTGCAATGGAGTCCCCCATGAACATCGAACTCAACGGCAAGAAGGCCCTGGTCACCGGATCGTCCGGCGGCATCGGCCTGGCCATCGCCCAGGGCCTGGCCGAAGCCGGCGCGCAAGTCGTGCTGCACGGCCGCAATGCCGACAAGCTCAAGCACGCCGCCGACGCCATCGTGCGCCAGCACCCCGGCGCCCAGGTCAGCACCGTGCAGGCCGACATCGCCACCGCCGACGGCGCCGCCTCGATCTGCGCCGCGCATCCCGACATCGACATCCTGGTCAACAACGCCGGCTTTTTCGAACCCAAGTCGTTCACGGAAATCACCGACGACGACTGGCAGACCATGCTGGACACCAACGTCATGAGCGGCGTGCGCCTGTCGCGTTACTACCTGCCGCGCATGCTGGCCGCCAACTGGGGGCGCATCGTCTTCATCTCCAGCGAATCGGCCCTGCACATTCCCACCGAAATGATCCACTACGGCGTCAGCAAGACCGCGCTGCTGGCCGTGTCGCGCGGCCTGGCGGAATTGACCGCCGGCACCGGCGTCACCGTCAACGCGGTACTGCCCGGCCCCACCCGGTCCGAAGGCGTGGCCGACTTCTTTGCCGAGATGGCCAAGGAACAGGGCGTGTCGCAAGACCAGATGGAACGCGACTTCATCGCCCAGCACCGCCCCACCTCGCTGCTGCGCCGGCTGGCCACGGTGGAAGAAGCCGCCAACATGGTCGTGTACGCCTGCTCGAAACAGGCCTCGGCCACCAACGGCGCCGCGCTGCGCGTGGATGGCGGCGTGGTGCGCACCATCGCCTGATATTCCGTTCACGCTCGTCGGGGCCCTTGCCGCCGCGGCCCCGGCCTCGCCCTGTTTCCAGACCCCTGACTGATCTATCGAGCCCCCATGAAAGCCATCGCCTACTTCCAGAACCTGCCCGCCGCCGATCCCCAATCGCTGCAGGACATCACCGCTGCCGATCCCGTGCCCGGCGACCACGACCTGCTGGTCGAGGTCAAGGCCATCTCCGTCAACCCGGTGGACGTGAAGATCCGCGCCAACCGCAAGCCCAAGGACGGCCAGCCCGAGATCATCGGCTGGGACGCCGCCGGCATCGTGCGCGCCGTCGGCGCCAAGACCAGCCTGTTCAAGCCCGGCGACCGCGTCTGGTATGCCGGTGCCCTGACACGCCCCGGCGCCAACAGCGAACTGCACGTGGTGGACGAACGCATCGTCGGCCGCATGCCGCAAAGCCTGGACTTCGCCCAGGCCGCCGCCCTGCCCCTGACCACCATCACCGCCTGGGAACTGCTGTTCGACCGCCTGCGCGTGCTGGACAACGCCGCCCCCAGCCAGGGCACCTTGCTGGTCATCGGCGCGGCGGGCGGCGTGGGATCCATCCTGGTTCAATTGGCCCGCCAGCTGACCGGCCTGACCGTCATCGGTACCGCGTCCCGGCCTGAAACCCAGGCCTGGGTGCGCGAACTGGGCGCCCACCACGTCATCGACCACAGCCAGCCGCTGACCGAAGAACTCAAGCGCATCGGCTATCCGCAGGTGAGCTTCATTGCCGGCCTGAACCAGACCGACAAGCACTTCGCGCAGATGGCCGAGGCCATCGCCCCACAAGGCAAGATCGCCTTGATCGACGACCCCGCGGCCATCGACGTGCGCCTGCTCAAGGGCAAGTCGGCCTCACTGCATTGGGAATTCATGTTCGCGCGGCCCCTGCACGGCACGCCCGACCTGATCGCCCAGCACGAACTGCTGAACCAGGCCGCACGGTTGATCGACAACGGCACCCTGCGCACCACGCTGGGCGAACACTACGGCAAGATCAACGCCGAAAACCTGCGGCGCGCGCACGCCTTCATCGAAAGCGGCAAGGCCCAGGGCAAGGTGGTGCTGGAAGGCTTCTGACACCCCACCCGCCCGTTTCGGCACCGCCGCGGGCGGTTCCTGAAAAAAATAGGACGGGTGTCTCGCATTGCCGTAAAGAAAGAGGTACAAACTCGACTGCGCGCGACGGGCTTTCGGCCTGTCGCCGCGTTTTCGGGAGTCTGCTCTGATCTGTCACCTGTTCGGCCAAGCCGCGGAACCCATGCTGTGGGGCATGGTGGCGTTCGCCTTGCTGATGCTGCGGCTGGTCCCCCTGCAAGGGTGGAAAGCGGCCGTCGTCGCCGGGGTCACCGCCGGCCTGGTGTTCGACACCATCCAGTTCCGGGTCGGCCCGCCGCGCATGTGGGATGCGCTGGTGCTGGGATCGGTGCTGGCGGCGCTGCTGGTGGCCGCCGTGCTGGAAGGGTTGTTCCTGCTGCTGCAACGGGTGCGCGCCCGCAGCCTGCGTTCCCGGACCTGACTGCACGCCGCCGGGTTCGCTTCGCACGGCCGTCGGGCCGCTGCGATCACCCGCCCAGCGATCGCGCGCGCCGCGCCCCTTCTGGACTCAGACTTGGCCTTCCCGCTTGGCGCGAGCATGCGGGTCGCGGATTTCGGCTTCCAGCTCAGCGATCAGCCAATCGAACCAGCCATTCTCGGTGCGCGCATACACCACCGCGGACGGCGTCTTGCCTTCGCGCCAGCCAGGCTGATGCGCATCCATCCAGGCGGACAGGCTCTTGTGCGGCGCCAGCAGGCCGGATAGCCACGACCACACGTATTCCGGCACGTTGCGCCGAAAGCCCTTGGCGCTGGCGTAGATCGTCGGCTCGAGCGGCAGGTTGCCCGAGCGGGCCAGCTTGGCCTGGACCCGGCGCAGCGTCTCGGCCGCGGCCTGCAATTGTTCGGTGCTGAGCTTTTTCACGTAACGCCTCCTGGACTGGTTTTGCCGGATTATCGCCGTAGCAGCGGGCGCTTGCCAGCGGACATTCACACCGGCCGGCAGATTCAACGGGGCGGTTGCAGCGCCAGCAGCAGCGTCGCGCTGAACCGCGCGCCCGGCTCCAGCACTTGCAGGCCGGTACGAGTGTCACCCGCTGCCGCCAGATTGAAGGCATCCGCCACGTTGGTCACGGGTTCAACGCACAGGAACGACGAGCCCGGCGCCGTGTACACCACCAGATGCGCGAAGGCCGGATCGGCGTGCAGCGCCAGTTCGTGTCCATCCGGCCAATGCAGCGTGGCGCGTCCGCCCCATTGCGACAGATAGGTATCGCAGCCCGCGGCCGACCAGCCCAGCTCACGCACATGGGTGGTCTGGCTGCCGGTGGGCAGGCCATCGGCATCCGCCGGCCAGTGGCGGCGCGCATGCAGCGCCACCCGCTCGGCCGTGAAATACGGATGAATGCCGCAGCCGAACGGCATCGGTGAATCGCCTTTGTTGATCATCAGCAGCGTCAGCGACAGGCCGCGCGAGTCCAGCCGATAACGCTGCACGCATTCAAATGCCCACGGCCAGCCCAGCACGCCGGCGGGCTGATCCAGCACCAGATCCACCGCATCGTCGGCCAGGTGACGTACCTGCCAGGCCTGGTACAAGGCGCTGCCGTGAATGGCTTGCGGCCGTCCCGGCAACGACTGCAAGGGATGCCGTGCACCGTTGAAAGTGAAGACGCCATCGCGCACCCGGTTGGAATACGGCGCCAGCGGATAGGAACCCGCGCGCGGCCACTTCGCGGGCGGCCATTCGGATTCGGCCAACGGCACGATCCAGTCGTGCGCGTCGGTCGACAGGCGCGTCAGGCGCCCGCCACCACCCGGCGCGAACTCGGCGCGATGGGGGCCAAAAGCAATCGTCACCCGCTCGCTGGCATCCAGCGGCGCGGGAAAAGGCAGGTCGGACATCGGGGGCTCCCGCGGCGCTGCAACGGCCGCGTGGCGCCATTGTGCATGTCCGGGTCTGACGGGGGCAAGCCGGGCGGGCCGACAGGCTGGCTGGCTTGGCTGAGTGATTGCCTGCGTGCCTGATTGATTGCCTGCTCGGTTGCCTGTCTGCGTGCGTGCGGGCCTGCCTGCGTGCTTGCCTGCTTGCCGGGTCAGGCCAACGCCTTGGCCCTGGCAGGCAATGCGGGCAGGCAGCCCAATCCGCGCAAGGTCGCCTCCACGGCATCATCCAGCGGCGTCAGCGGTTCCGCGCCCAGCAGCTCAACCAGCCGCGCATTGTCCATGCGCAGCGGCTGGCGCCACAGATACCGCATTTCCATCAACTCGCGCAGCGTCGGCACGAACGGTGCCGCCAGCCGCAGCAGCCACCACGGAAACGCCCCCACCCGTGGCTGGGCGCCATGACGCCCAGCCACCCGCAGGATCGCGGCGGCCATCTGCGTGCCATCCGCATCCCAATGCCCCGCCATATGGAACGCCGCGAACGTCGCCAACCCATCGCGTCGCCCCAATACCTGCACCAGCGTGCGCGCCACGTCCGGCAGGTAGTTCCATTGATGCCCCACGTCACGCGCGCCCGGCGTCTGCACCACGCTCACCGGCCGCCCGGGCTTGACCAGCGCTTGCGAGAACCAGTTGTTGCCGGCGCGCGGCCCGAAAAAATCGCCCGCCCGCAGCACGATCACACGCGCGCCACGGCCGCTGGCCACCTGCAGGCGATGTTCCAATTCCACCCGGATCGCCCCCTTGCGGGTCTGCGGATGCTGCGGCGAGGTTTCCGTCAGCACCGGAAAAGCATCCGGCCCGTAGTTGTAGATCGTGCCCGGCAGCACGATGGTGGCGCCCTGCGCCTGCGCCACCGCAATCGTGTTGTCGATCATCGGCAGCACCAGTTCGCCCCAACGGCGGTAGCCCGGCGGATTCACGGCATGCACGATCACCTCGCACCCCATCGCCGCCCGCGCCACGTCCTGCCGGTTCATCGCGTCGCCGCGCAACCAGGTGATGCCGTCCAGCTGCGCCGTTTCCGTCGCCAGCCCTCGCGCCAGGGCGCGCACGCCCCAACCGGCATCGCGCAGCTGCCGCGCCGTCTCCCCACCCACCCCGCCGGTGGCGCCCAATACCAGCGCCGTGCCGGGCTGCTGCGCCTGAATCATCGTTGCCATGCTCATGGTCTTGCTCCTGTCGTCCCATGGCAAACATTCTGGCGCCGCGCCCTCAATAAATAAATTGCTGAACCTGGCGGTGCAGCTATACATTTATGCATGACCAACACGATCGGCTGGGAACTCTACCGCAGCTTTCTCGCCGTCCTGGCCGAAGGCTCGCTGTCCGGCGCCGCGCGCGCCCTGGGCATCACCCAGCCCACGGTGGGCCGCCACATCGCCGCCCTGGAAAGCGCCCTGGGCCAGGTGCTGTTCACCCGGTCGCAAACCGGCCTGCTCGCCACCGACGCCGCCCTGTCGCTGCGCGGCTACGCCGAAGCCATGCAGAGCAACGCCGCCGCGCTGGAACGCGCCGCGTCCGGCCACGGCCCAGGCATCACCGGCACCGTCCGCATCTCGGCCAGCGAAGTCATCGGCATCGAAGTGCTGCCGCCGGTCCTGGCGCAACTGCGACGCGATCATCCCGGCCTGACCCTTGAACTGGCGCCCACCAACCGCGTGCAGAACCTGCTGCTGCGCGAAGCCGACATCGCCGTGCGCATGGCCCCACCCCAGCAGGAACAGCTGATCGCCCGCTCGGTCGGCGCCGTCGACCTCGGCCTGTTCGCTCGCAAAGACTACCTGCGCCGCCATGGCACTCCGGCCAAGCCCGCCGACCTGGCCGGCCACACCCTGATCGGCTACGACGCCTTGACGCCCTTCCTGCGCGAAGCCGGCAAGCGTTTCCCCATTCCCTGGCACCGGGACACCTTTGCCCTGCGCGCCGACAGCGACCTGGCGCAACTGGCCCTGATCCGCGCCGGTGCCGGCATTGGCATCTGCCAGGCTGCGCTGGCCCGGCGCGACAAGACCCTGGTGCGCGTTCTGCCGCAGCAAGCCGCCTTTTCCCTGGCAACGTGGATCACCATGCACGAAGACCTGCGCGCCAGTCCGCGCTGCAAGGTGGTGTTCGATGCGCTGGTGGCCTGCTTGCTGGCGCATAACGGTGCGGCGTCGGGCTGACCGCAGTTGTCGTCGGCGTGCCCGCCCGTCTCTGCGGCCGCAATGCCGGAATGAGGCGAGTGGCACCTGCCCCCAAGGCACCCATCTCAGACTGATGCGACATCACCGCCCAGCGAAATAGGACTGATCGGATATACTGTTTATTCATACAGTATCTAGACCGCACGGGAGGCCCGACCATGACCAGTCTGATCAACACCCCGCCCCCACGCAGCATCTGGCTCAGCGCCTTCCCGCGCCTGGCTGGCGTGAAAAATGGCGACTACCTGCCGCTGGGCCGCCTGCAAGAGGCCACCGGCGTGGAAAGCGGCCCCAAGCTGCGCGACGTCCTGGCCGCCGCCGAACGCGAAGGCCTGCTCCTTATCGACCGCGGTGCCACGCCCGCCAGCTACCGCGCCACCTACGCGCTGGAACGCCAGGTCACCCTGTTCGCGGCCGATTGAGCCGCCGTGGCCACGTCCGACGCCTCGACCGATAGAGTGCTAACGATCACTTGCAATGCTGTTACATCCGGGGAAATAGAATCCTCGGGAATGCAAGACAAGGAGAAGACCATGCAAGAAGAAACCACCAAGCCCGAACCCACCCGCCGCCGCTGGCCGTTCGGCTACGGCCAGGAAGCCAAGATCGGCTGTTGAATCCGCCCTTGGCGGACATACCGTAGCACGCGCCTGGCATCCACAGCCGGGCCGACCTTATCCATCCTCACCCGCCGTTAGCGACTGAGCGGGTTGCTGGAACCTCAATGGCTTGCGGTGCCATTCCCTGCCCTGTTTCGACGTGTGCAATCCCGCTGCGGTGACCCCGGACGCGAGCTCGCCCTACAAGCGAGCGTCTTTGCAGTCTGCACGAACGGTTTTGATTAATCTGCCTGGGTTGAATCAGAAAACGGAACGGCAGTGAAGCAGAATGAACTGACATCAAAGGACTCGTCACGCACATCCATCCAGGGTGGTCGCGGATCCTCGTTTGGCTCTGGGGGCCACGGCGGCGATAATGCGCGAATGAATCGCCTGGCACACCTTGAAAAACGCGTAGATGTCATCGACGGCCGGCTGGGTCGGATCGAGAAGGACGTCGACACCCTCAAAGGCGACGTCATTGCCGTCAAGACCACGCTCGCGAGCATTGACGCGAAGCTGGATATCGGAAGCATCCGCGCATCCGTCGAGAGGGCCCACACCGACATCTACAAGTGGATCGTGAGCATCATCGCGGTGATCGGCGCCATTTACTTCGGTCTGCAACGCATGCCGCCGGCGGCTGCTCCGTGGGTCTATTCGTATCCGCCCTCTCAGCCGCAGGCGATGCCAGCCCCTCTCGCCCCCGTCACGCCACCGCCTTCTCCGTAAAGCAGGGTCACTGGCTCGCTGTTGCCCCCCACAATCCCGCCCTTCCCGCTGACCGCCACTTTTCGTTCACCCCGTCTCACGGGCCATGAACTGCCCGCCACATCCCCCGCCCCGGCCCGATACAATCACGGGCATGAATTCCGCAACACAACACTCCGCCGCCGACGCCCACGCGGGCCACACCCCCATGATGCAGCAATACCTCCGACTCAAGTCGGAGGCTGGTCCGTTGCTGCTGTTCTACCGCATGGGCGACTTCTATGAAATGTTCTATGAAGACGCCGAGCGCGGCGCGCGGCTGCTCAACCTGACGCTGACCAAGCGGGGTTCGTCCAACGGCACGCCAATCCCGATGGCCGGGCTGCCGGTGCACGCAATGGAGCAATACTTGGCGCGGTTGGTAGCGGCAGGTGAATCGGTCGCCATCTGCGAACAGATCGGCGATCCGGCCACCTCGAAAGGCCCCGTCGAGCGCCGCATCGTGCGCATCGTCACGCCCGGCACGCTGACCGACGACGCGCTGCTGCCGGCCAAGGCCGATCGCGCACTGGCGGCAGTCTTCGTGTCCGGCAACACGCGCGCGCCGCGGGCCGGGCTGGCGTGGCTGAACCTGGCCAGCGGTGATTTCCGCGTGACCGAATGCGCGCCGGCGCAGCTGGAATCCGAGCTGCATCGCATCGCCCCGGCCGAGATCGTGTGCGCGGACAGCGCGGAATTCGATTTCCCGTTCGAGGGCGCCCGTTCGCGCGTGCCGGACTGGCATTTCGAAAGCGATGGCGCGCGCGCGCATCTGCTGGCGCACTTCAAGACCGACACGCTGGCCGGCTTCGACATCGAAGACATGCCCGCGGGCATCTGCGCAGCCGGCGCACTGCTGCGCTACGCGGCCCGCACGCAATCGCAGGCGCTGGCGCACGTGCAGAGCCTGTCGGCCGAACGGCCCGGCCAATTCGTGCTGCTGGACCCGGTGACGCGCCGCAACCTGGAACTGACGCAGACCCTGTCCGGCGAAGACGCGCCTACGCTGTTCTCGCTGCTGGACGGCTGCCGCACGCCGATGGGCAGCCGGTTGCTGCGCCGCTGGCTGCATCATCCGCTGCGCGAAAACGAGCAAGCCCACGCCCGCCAGCAAGCCATCTCGGCGCTGCTGGCCGGCCGCATGGACGTCGAGCAGACCTTCGGCTCGGCCGGGCTGCTGGAAGGCCTGCGCAGTGCGTTGAACGCGTTTCCCGATATCGAACGCATCGCCGCACGGCTGGCGCTGCGTTCGGTGCGTCCGCGCGAACTGGCCAGCCTGCGCGATGCGCTGCAAGCCCTGCCGGCGCTGCGCGACCTGGTCGAGCCCATGGCCGATTCCCCACGCCTGGGCCAGCTGATCTCGCACCTGTCGGTCGATCCGGCGCTGGCCGCCCTGCTGGTGCGCGCCATTGCCGCCGAGCCCGCGGTCGCCATCCGCGACGGCGGCGTGCTGGCCACGGGCTTTGATCCCGAACTCGATGAACTGCGGGCGCTGGCCGCCGACGGCGGCGACTTCCTGGTGCAACTGGAAGCGCGCGAACGCGAACGCACCGGCATCAGCAACCTGCGCGTGGAATTCAACCGCGTGCATGGCTTCTATATCGAAGTCACCAAGGGCCAGACGGCCAAGGTGCCGGAAGACTACCGCCGCCGCCAGACGCTCAAGAACGCCGAACGCTACATCACCCCGGAACTCAAGACCTGGGAAGACAAGGTACTGTCGGCACAAGACCGCTCGCTGGCTCGCGAAAAGTGGCTGTTCGAACAATTGCTGGATGTGCTGGCCGAACACGTACGCCCGCTGTCCGACTGCGCGGGCGCCCTGGCCGAACTGGACACGCTGGCCGCACTGGCCGACCATGCGCGCCGCCACGATTGGATCGCACCCGAACTGTCCGAGCAGGCCGACATCGACATCGATGCGGGCCGCCATCCGGTGGTGGAAAACGCCATCGAACGCTTCACGCCCAACGGCTGCCGGCTCGACCCGGCGCGCCGCATGCTGCTGATCACCGGCCCGAACATGGGCGGTAAATCGACCTACATGCGGCAGGTGGCGCTGATCGTATTGCTGGCGCGCATCGGCAGCTTCGTGCCCGCCGCGCGCGCCCGCATCGGCAAGATCGACCGCATCTTCACCCGCATCGGCGCCGCCGACGACCTTGCCGGCGGACGTTCGACCTTCATGATGGAAATGACGGAAGCGGCCGCCATCCTGTCGGCCAGCACGCCCAATAGCCTGGTGCTGATGGACGAGATCGGCCGCGGCACGTCCACCTACGACGGCCTGGCGCTGGCCTGGGCAATTGCCTGCCGCCTGCTGGCGCACAACCGCGCCCTGACGCTGTTCGCCACCCACTACTTCGAACTGACGCGCCTGCCGGCCGAACAGCCCGCCTCGGCCAACGTGCACCTGGCCGCGGCCGAGTCCGCCGGCGGCATCGTATTCCTGCACGAAGTGCGCGAAGGCCCCGCCAGTCGCAGCTACGGGATCCAGGTGGCGCAGCGCGCGGGCGTGCCCGCCGCCGTGATCCGCCAGGCCACCCGCGAACTGGAACGCCTGGAAGCGCAAGGCGCGCCCACGCCGCAGCTGGGCCTGTTCTCGGCCGCTGCCGACGCCGACGCGCAAGCCTACGCCGAGGCCGACCGCGCCGACGCCATCGAGGCCCTGGACGGCCTGCGTGACGAACTCGCCGGCATCGACCCCGACAGCCTGACTCCGCGCGAAGCGCTGGACGCCCTCTACCGCCTGAAAAAGCACCTGCAATGAACCTCGATCATCCCCTGCCGCTGCTGGGCAACCAGAGCCCCAACGACTTCATGCGCCGGTACTGGCAAAAGAAGCCGCTCCTGATCCGCCAGGCCATTCCCGACTTCAAGCCGCCTGTCACCATCGCGGCCATCAAGAAACTGGCCCGCCGCGACGACGTCGAGTCGCGCCTGATCTGGCGCGAGAACGGCGAATGGCAAATGGAAAGCGGCCCCTTCGCCCGCCTGCCGAAAGACAACGAAGGCGACTGGACCCTGCTGGTGCAAAGCGTGGACCTGCACAGCGATGCCGCGGCCGAATTGATGCAGCAGTTCCGCTTCATTCCCGACGCGCGCCTGGATGACGTGATGATCAGCATCGCCAGCCACGGCGGCGGCGTCGGCCCGCACTTCGACAGCTACGACGTGTTCCTGCTGCAAGCGGCCGGTGAACGCGAATGGCGCTACGGGCGCCAGAAAGACCTGTCGCTGGAACCGGGCCTGCCGCTCAAGATCCTGAGCCGCTTCGAGCCCGAAGCGCAAGCCGTGCTGGCCCCCGGCGACATGCTGTACCTGCCGCCCCAGGCCGCCCACGACGGCATCGCCGCGGGTGACGGCTGCATGACCATCTCCATCGGTTTTCGCGCCCCCACGCAGGCCACGCTGGCCCGTGGCCTGCTCGAAGCCGCGGCCGACCAGGTCATGGCGCGCGTCGGCCTGCTGGGCGGTCCGTACGGCGAACCGGCACTGCCCGGCCCCAAGCTGTCGGCCGTGTACCGCGACCCGGCCCAGGCCGCCGTCACGACGCCCGCGCAGGTGCCCGACGCGTTGGTCGAGGCCACCCTGGAGACCGTGCAGAAGCTGCGCTTTGACGACGCGTTGGCCTCGCGCTTTCTGGGCTGCTGGCTGACCGAGCCCAGCAACCTCAGCGTTTTCGATGCCCCTGAAGACCTGGACGTGGACCTGGAAGAAGACTGGCCCACTGCCGGCAAGCTGGTGCTGGACCGCCGCAGCCGCATGCTCTACCGCGGCAAGCAGCTGTTCATCAACGGCGAAACCGCCATGACGCCGGCCTCGGCCGCGCTGTGCAAGCTGGCCGACGCCCGCAGCCTGGATTGCGCCGACCCCGCCTGCGCCCGCCTGTCCGACGAAGCCCGCTCGTGCCTGGCCGATTGGCTGGATTCCGGGTGGATCCACTATGTGGCCTCGTAGTATCCAGACACCTATGCGTATCTGTATTGCACAGAACGCAATGAGGTCTGATCGCGGGGTCACATAAGGAAAGACATCACACGTGGCGGAAAGGTTTGTTGCCGTTGGGATGCGACCTTTTTAACTTTCACACTCGCAGGGCTTACGGCTTCCTGTAGCCTGGATTCTGGTTTCCCCTGACGGGGTTTCAAGAGTCGTCATCTACAGGAGTCCAAAAATGATGAGCAAAACCTTGATTATTGCGTCGGTGCTGGCGGTGTCGCTCAGCGCCTGCAACAAGAAGGAAGATGCCCCGGCGCCCGCGAACAACCCCACTCCGGGCGCGAGCACCCCCGCGCCTTCCACCACGCCCCCGGCCACCTCGCCGGCTCCGGCCCCCACGCCCGGCACCACGCCTGGCGGCGGCTCGAACACCCCGGGCGGCTCGACCACGCCCGCATCGTAATTAGAGAAGAACCCCCGCTCTAGGTACGACAAAGCCCCGGCAGCGATGCCGGGGCTTTTGTCTGGGCGGCCGTTCAAGCCCGGCCCGTCATGCACGGATGCCTGTTCGCGCTAGGTGCCCCAGCGCAACACCACCGGATCCAATCGCCTCGCGATGTCGATCAGCTCGGCGCGTGTCTCTGGCCGCAGCGGGGGGAAGGGATGACGGGGCGCCTCGCACGCGATCACGCCTCCCTCCTTCATCAGGGCCTTGGCGGCCAGCAAGCCTGCCTGACGATTCTCGTGGTTTATCAACGGCAACCAACGTTGATACCGCTCGAAAGCCAGGTCCGCATTGCCCTCTTGATGCGCCTCGATGATCGGCCGAATTCCGTCGGGAAAACCTCCGCCTGTCATCGAACCAGTGGCGCCGGCGCCCAGGTCAGCCAGCAACGTAATGGCCTCCTCGCCATCCCACGGCCCTTCCACGGCATCGCCGCCCAATCGGATCAGATCGCGCAGTTTGTTCGCAGCCCCCGGCGTTTCGATCTTGAAATATGACACCTGCTCGATGTCACGCGCCATGTGCGCCAGCAGTTCGGCGCTCAGCGCGGTCCCGCTGGCGGGCGCATCCTGGATCATGATCGGAATCTCGATCGCGTCGGACAAGCGCGAGTAAAACGAAACGATCTGCGATTCCGGCACGCGAAAGGTCGCACCGTGATAAGGCGGCATGACCATCACCATCGCCGCCCCCATGGCCTGGGCCTCGATGCTGCGGCGCGCGCAGATAGCGGTGCTGTAGTGCGAGGTCGTCACAATGACCGGCACCCGGCCGGCCACGTGCTCAAGCACCGTCCGGGTGATGCAATCGCGTTCATCGTCGGCCAGCGAAAACTGCTCGGAGAAATTCGCAAGAATGCACAGGCCGTCCACGCCCGCGTCGATCATGAAATCGACCGCCCGCTTCTGGCTGTGCAGATCCAGTTCGCCCGTCTCGGTGAAGGTCGTGGGCACGACAGGGAAAATGCCCTGGTAGCGCGGGACGCGCCGGGTAAGGTCAGGGGTCATGGGGTGATATCGACAGGGTGGTTGGAAGGGATGGCCGACGGCGATGCCGCCGGGCGCAATGCGGCGCGGACCACGAAGGTCATGGCCACGGCCAGCAACAGCATGGCCGCCAGGAAATACAGCCCGGCCGACAGGCTGCCGGTGGCATCCTTGATCATGCCGACGCCGTAGGGGCCCAGATAGCCGCCCAGGTTGGCCAGCGAGTTGATCATTGCGATGCCCACCGCCGCCCCGGCGCCGGTCAGGAACTCGCCAGGCAACGCCCAGACCACCGCCTGGATCGAGTAGATCGAAAACGCGGTCAGGCAGATGAACAGGAACTGCCAGGCCGGCGACTGCACCCACGCGCTCAACGCCATCGTCGCGGCGGCCACCGCCGACACGATCGCAATGTGCCAGTAGCGTTCGCCCTTGCGGTCCGAGTGGCGTGGCACCAGGCACAGGCCGACCACCGCGAACAGGTATGGCACGGCAGACAGGAAGCCAGTCGCTGCGTCACTGACGCCGAACTGCTTGATGATCGTCGGCAACCACAATGACAGGCCGTAGATGCTCAGCGGAAACGGCAGGAACAGCAGGGCCAGCAGCAACACGCGTTTGTCCTTGAGCGCCTTCAGCGGATTGCCGTGCGGCTTGAGCCCATAGGCGGCCTTGTCCGCGGCCAATTCGCGTTCGATCCAGGCCCGGTCCGACGGCGGCAGCCAGGCGGCGCTCGCGGGCGAATCCGGCAACAGCCGCAACGTGGGCAGGCAGAGCAGCACGGCCGGCAAGCCACTGAGCACGAACAGCAACTGCCAGTTGCTCAGGCCGCCCCAGCCTTGCGTGGACAGCACCAGGCCCGCGATCGGCCCGGTCACGATCAGGGCCACCGGCTGGGCCAGCACCAGGAGACCGATGATGCGCGCCCGATGCCGCATCGGAAACCACTTGGTCAGAAAGTACAGAATGCCCGGGTACAGCCCCGCTTCGGCAGCCCCCAGCAGGAAGCGCAGCACGTAGAAGCTGGTCGCGCCGGCCGTCAAGGCCATGGCCATCGTGATCACGCCCCAGGTGAACAGGATGCGCGCGAACCAGCGGCGTGCGCCAAAGCGCTCCAGCGCCAGGTTGCTGGGCACCTCGAACAGGAAGTACCCGACAAAGAACAGCCCTGCGCCCAGGCCATAGGCGGCGTCGCTGATACCGACGGCCGCATTCATGTGCAGCTTGGCAAACCCTACGACCGACCGGTCGATGTAGGCCACCACGTAGATCAATGCCAGGAAGGGAATCAGGCGGCGCGTCAGCATGCGGATGATGCGCGCTTCATCAAGCGGATTGGCGTTCCGGTCGGGCGGCGATCCCGTGCTTGCGCGCACGGGGCTTCTGACTTCGGTCATGAGTCTGTCTCCATGGTTTTTGGAAAGATCGGGGGTCGTATCGCCCCCGTGGGTGATCCCGGGCCTGTCAGCACCAAAAGGCGCTTCGCGCAGGCCCTAATGCGAGTGGCGCGGCACGGCGTGGCCCCGGCAGCCGACCAGAAAGTCCAGGTCGCAGCCTTCATCCGCTTGCAGCACGTGGTCGACGTACAGCTTGCGATAGCCGCCTTCGGCAGGCGCTTGTTGCGGCCTGATGCCGGCCATGCGGCGCGCGTATTCGGCGTCGCCGATATCCAGATGCAGACGGCCGGTTTCGCAATCGAGTTCGATCCAGTCGCCGTCCCGCACGATCGCCAGCGGGCCGCCGGCAGCGGCCTCGGGCGCCACGTGCAGCACGACGGTGCCGTATGCGGTGCCGCTCATGCGGGCATCCGAGATACGCACCATGTCCTTGACGCCACGCCGCAGCAGCTTGGGCGGCAGCCCCATGTTGCCCACCTCGGCCATGCCCGGATAGCCACGGGGGCCGCAATGCTTGAGCACCAGCACCGAGTCTTCGTCCACATCCAGCGACTCGTCGACGATGCGCGCCTTGTAGTGTTCGAGGTTTTCGAAGACCACCGCACGCCCCCGGTGCCGCAGCAGGCGCGGCGTTGCCGCCGAGGGCTTGAGCACCGCGCCGCGCGGCGCCAGGTTGCCGCGCAGGATGCGAATGCTGCCGTCGGGCAGCAGCGGCTTGTCCAGCGGGCGTATCACTTCGTCGTCGTAGTGAGGGGCATCCTTGACGTTGTCCCACAACGATTTGCCATTCACGGTCAGCGCCTGAGGATGCGGCAGGCGTCCGGCCTCGCCCAGGCGCCGCAACACGGCGGGCAGGCCGCCGGCGTAATAGAACTCTTCCATCAGGAAGCGCCCCGAGGGCATCAGGTCGACGATCGTCGGCGTATCGCGGCCGACGGCGGTCCAATCTTCCAACTCCAACGGCACGCCGATGCGGCCGGCGATGGCCTTCAGATGGATGACGGCATTGGTCGACCCACCTATCGCCGCGTTCGTGCGGATAGCGTTCTCGAACGCCTCGCGGGTCAGCACCTTGGACAGCGACAGCCCCTGCCTGGCCATTTCGACGATACGAATGCCGGACATATGGGCCAACACATAGCGGCGCGCATCCACCGCGGGAATCGCGGCGTTGTGCGGCAGTGAGACTCCCAGCGCCTCGGCCATGCAGGCCATGGTCGAGGCCGTCCCCATGGTGTTGCAGGTGCCGGCCGACCGCGACATGCCTGCCTCGGCCGACAGGAACTGGTGCAGGTCGATGTCGCCGGCCTTGAGCGACTCGTGCAACTGCCAGACCGCCGTGCCCGACCCGATATCCTTGCCGTCCAGCTTGCCATTGAGCATCGGCCCGCCCGACACCAGGATGGCCGGCACATCGCAACTGGCCGCGCCCATCAGCAGCGCAGGCGTGGTCTTGTCGCATCCCGCCAATAACACGACGGCATCGATGGGATTGCCGCGAATCGCCTCTTCCACGTCCATCGCAGCCAGGTTGCGCGTCAGCATCGCGGTCGGCCGAAGGTTGGATTCGCCGTTCGAGAACACCGGGAATTCGACTGGAAAGCCACCGGCCTCGTACACGCCTCGCTTGACGTGTTCCGCCAGCTTGCGAAAGTGCGCATTGCAGGGCGTCAGCTCGGACCAGGTATTACAGATGCCGATGATCGGGCGGCCATCGAACTCGTGATTGGGAATGCCCTGGTTCTTCATCCAGCTGCGGTACATGAAGCCATTCTTGTCCGCCGTGCCGAACCAGGCCGTCGAACGCAACCTCGGGGTCGCGTTCGGCGTGGCTTCTTCGGCTTGGGCGTCATCGGCCGCGGGGTCGGGATGGGATGCGGTGAGGTCCGCCATGCATGTCTCCAAGCGTTGTCGTTATGTCTGCGGGCCAGTGTAGGAAGATTGCTGCTACTCTTCTAATGAAGTCTTGGCCGGAAGCCATATCGATTCAGGCATCAGTGCTAACCCCTATCCCGCATGCATAACGCCGCTATCCGAGCCAGCCACACCCGTCTGAAAACACGCCAGTTGCTGCTGCTGGTGGCGTTGGCCGACGAAGGCAGCATCCACCGCGCGGCCGACCGTCTGGCCATGACGCAGCCGGCGGCATCCAAATTGCTGCGCGAACTTGAAGACCTGCTCGACGCACCGTTATTCCTGCGCCTGGCGCGCGGCATCGAACCCACGCTTTACGGCCAGGCAATGATCCGCCATGCCCGTGCAGCGATCGGCAGCCTGGAGCAGGCGCATACCGAAGTGCAGGCCCTGAAAACAGGACAGATGGGCAGCGTCGCCATCGGCGCCATCACCTCGCCCGGCGTGCGCCTGCTGCCGGCCGCCGTCGCGCTGGCCATGCAGCGCAGTCCGGGCCTGCGGATATCGGTGGAAATCGACAGCAGCAATGTCCTGCTGGAACGCTTGGCGCACGAGAAGCTGGACATCGTGGTCGGCCGACTCTCGCCCGAACACGACAAGACGCAACTGCGCTATGAGCCGCTGGCCGAAGAACCGGTCTGTGCAGCGGTGCGGGTGGGCCATCCCCTGGCCGGCGCAGCCGGCCTGACGCTGGAGCAGGCCGCCGCGTGGACGTGGTTGATTCCGCCCGCGGGCAGCGTGCTGCGCCATCGATTCGAATTGATGTTCCGCCGTGCCAGCCTGCCGCCGCCGGACAAGGTGGTGGAAACCGCGGCGCCGCTATTCCTGACACGCATGCTGGTGCAGTCCGACATGGTGGCCGTGCTGACGCTGGACGTTGCCCAGCACTATGCCCGCTACGGCATGCTCGAGACCCTGCCGCTGGACCTGCCCTGCCACATGGACGACTTCGGCATCATCACCCCGACCGACCGGCTGGCCACGCCAGCAACGGAACGGGTGTTGGAAGCGCTGCGTGAGACGGGCCGCGCCATCTATCACACGCCCTCGGCCGATACCGAGCCATCCGCAGGGCACTGAGCGGCCGCACAAGCCAAAAAAAATCCACCCCGTCGGAGTGGATCTTGCAAGACTGAGTCTGAGATTCAAGGCCCCCGCAGGGGCCTTTGAACCGCGCAGGCGCTGCCTAAGCGCCCGCGGTCGACATCACATCTTGTCTTTCAGCACGCTCAAGAGACGCTGCGCGGTGGCGCTGCTGTCGCGTTCGCCCTTGGCATCCAGCACCGTCACATTGGTCTGGTCGCCGCTGGCGGTCAGGTGGATGCGGTACTGCGGCGCTTCGGCCTTCTTGTCGCTCGAGAAGATGCGGCTGAAGAAGCCCGGCTGGTCGATCTTTTCGCCGGTGTCGGTGTCGAAGTAGCGCACGAAGTAGTCGCCCGCCGAACGGTCGCGGTCGTCCACGGCGAAGCCGCCACCGTCCAGCGCGACGCCGACACGACGCCAGGCGCGGTCGAACGATTCGTTGACGATCAGCAGGGCGCCCTGGGCGCGGACGTCTTGCTGAACCGCGGGCTTTTGCGGCGCGGCTTCGGCCTGCTGCACCAGCTTGCGGGCGTTGTCGACGTCGGAACCCAGGTAGACCATCATGCGCGCCAGCATGGCGGCGTTCAGGCCCGGATCTTCCTTGCCGTTCTGCCACTGCACTTGCGAGCCGTCGCCGCCGACGCGCTTTTCGAGCATCTGGCGGTGGCTGACGTAGACTTCGGTGTGACCGTTGACGCGTTCGACGCGGGTGCGGAATTTCTCGCGCTCGCCGCTGTCCCAGGCCGATTCCAGCACCGCGCCCAGGGCTTGGCGCAGCCAGCTTTCCGGGATCTTGGCGCGGTTTTCCGCCCAGTCGGTTTCGATCAGGCCGGCAGCCGGGTTGTTGCTGGCCACGGTAAAGCCGTTTTCGGTCCAGAAGTCGACCAGGCGCGGGAAGACGTCTTCGGGGGCACGGTCGACGACCAGCCAGCGCAGATCGCCGTCACGCTCGACGCGCATGTCCTGGCGGCCGGGCAGCACGTTGCTGGCCTTGGGGCTGCTGGCTTGCGCCTGGCCTTGTTGCTGGAACTGCGAGTACGTCGTCGAGCCGGAAGCGGGCGCGCGGTAGCGCGGATCGCTGGCGGCCTGGGTCAGGTCAGGCGGAATGCTCAAAGGCTCTCCACGCTGAGTGACGGCGCTCTTGTAGTTGACGGATTCTTCATTGCCCAGGAATTGGTTGACCTCGCTGCAGCCGGCCAACAACACCAGAGACATCAATGCCGACAGACCGGCATGACGCTTGTTCATACGTATCCTCACGATATTTAGAGCAGACCCGTTTCCTGGAGCACACGACGCACCGATTCATGGTGCTGCGCCCCCAGTTCAACCAGCGGAAGCCGGTAGCCCAGTGCGGTGCGGCCCATTTCGGCCAACGCCCACTTGACGGGGATAGGATTGGCTTCAACGAACAAAGCCTTGTTCAGACGAGCCAGGTGTGCATTTAGTTCACGCACTTTGGGAACATTGCCCGCCAGTGCGGCCGCGCACAGGTCGCGCATGAGCTTGGGCGCGACGTTGGCGGTAACGGAGATATTGCCGCGGGCGCCCAGCAGGATCAGGGCGGCAGCGGTGGGATCGTCGCCGCTGAAGACCTGGAAGCTGGCAGGCGCTTCGCGCAGCAGCAGGCCGCCGCGGGCGATGTCCCCAGTGGCGTCCTTGATGCCGATGATGCCCGGCACCTGGGCCAGGCGCAGGACCGTTTCGTTGCTCATGTCGGCAACGGTGCGACCCGGCACGTTGTACAGGATGGTGGGCAGGTCGACGGCTTCCGCGATGGTGCGGAAGTGGCGGTACAGGCCTTCTTGCGAGGGCTTGTTGTAGTACGGAACCACGGACAGACCGGCCTGCGCGCCCACTGCCTTGGCGTGGCGGGTCAGGTGGATGGCTTCGTCGGTGGAGTTGGCGCCCACGCCGGCAATGACCGGAATGCGGCCGGCGGCATGTTCAACCGCCACGCGGATGAGTTCCGCGTGTTCTTCCATGGAAACCGTCGGCGACTCCCCGGTGGTGCCCACCACCACGAGTGCGTCGGTGCCTTCCTGGATGTGCCAGTCGATCAACGACCGGTAGGCAGCGTAGTCAAGGCTGCCATCGGGCTGCATCGGGGTGACGAGGGCCACCATGCTGCCCTGGAAATTAACGCCTGCGGCGGTTGCAGGGGATGCCATAAATGAAGGGCTCCAACGCCCCATGGCGGGATGCCTCAGGGCCAGAATCAATGAAACCGCTGAGTTTAACGGATATTGGCCGAAATCCTACAGAAACCACTGAACGATTGTCGTTCCTAACGCCAGGATCGGACGCATCAATATCCATAGCACATCGGTCACCAGCAGCACGACCACGATGACCAGGCCGTAGGGCTCGATTTTCGAGTATTGCCAGGCCAGCCGGTTGGGCAGCAGGCTGAAAACGATGCGTCCCCCATCGAGCGGCGGGATGGGCAGCAGGTTCAGGGCCATCAGCACCAGGTTGACCTGGACGCCGGCCATGGCCATTTCGTACCAGAAGGTTTCCTGCATGCCGGATTCGAGGAACAGGCGCAGCGAAAACACCCACAGGATGGCCATGAGCAGATTGGCGGCCGGGCCGGCCAGCGCCACCCATAGCATGTCTTTCTTGGGCCGGCGCAGGCGGCCGAAATCCACCGGCACGGGCTTGGCCCAGCCAAACAGCATGCCGGGGCTGCCCATGAGCTTGGACATCAGCAGAATCACGACCGGCACCAGCAGCGTGCCGACGGGGTCGATGTGACGCGCCGGGTTCAGGCTGACGCGGCCGGCCTGATACGCGGTGGGGTCGCCGAACATGCGCGCGACATAGCCGTGGGCCGCCTCGTGCAGCGTGATGGCGAAGATGACCGGTATCGCGTAGACCGCGATGGTTTGGATGATGTCGTTCATGGCGAACCGGATTGTAGAGGAGCCGCATGACGACATGCGCCGCAGCGCAGGCATCGCCTGACGCGCGCCGGGCGCGCCCGCGCCCGGCGGTGGAGCATGGCAGGCGGATTCAGGCCAGACCCTGCGTGGAAGGATCGCCGCGGCCCACGCGCACCACGACCGGCTCTTCGCTGGTGAGATCGATGACGGTGGTGGGCGAATGCGGGCAGGCGCCGGCATCGATGATGGCGGCCAGTTGGTGGTCGTAGCGCTCGCGGATGGCTTCGGCGTCGTTCAGCGCTTCGGTTTCATCCTTGGGGATCAGCGTGGTGGACAAGAGCGGCGCGCCCACCTGTTCGAGCAGCCCGAGCATGACGGCGTGGTCGGGCACGCGGATGCCGATGGTCTTGCGCGAGGGATGCGAGACGCGGCGCGGCACTTCCTTGGTGGCTTCGAGGATGAAGGTCCAGGGGCCGGGCGTGGCAGCCTTGAGCAAGCGGTACTGGCGGTTGTCGACGCGGGCGAAATGACCGATTTCGGCCAGGTCGCGGCACAGCAGCGTGAGGTGATGCCGTTCGTCCAGGCCACGCAGGCGGCGCAGGCCGTCGGCGGCGTTCTTGTCGTCCAGGCGCGCGACCACCGCGTAGCTGGAGTCGGTGGGCACCGCCACCAGGCCCCCGTCGGTCAGCCATTGGGCGGCCTGCTTGAGCAGGCGCGGTTGGGGATTCGCGGGGTGGATATCTAAATGAAGGGCCATGGGATTATCCTAACACTCTTGAAGGCCGCCCAGCCAATGGCGGCGATGCAACACATGGCGGTCCATCCGGCCCGCCCGGAGACACAGTATGCGCCTTGATGATTCCCGCGAAAGCGACAATGTGGAAGACCGCCGCGCCAGCGGCCCGCGCATCGGCGGACGCGGCACCATCGGCATCGGCACCATCGTGCTGGCGTTGGTGGCCATGTACTTTGGCGTGGATCCCAACGTGGTGCTGCAGATGGCCGAAGGGCCGCCCACGCAGCAGCAGGCGCCGGCCACCAAGCCGCCCGCCAACGACCCGCAGGCGCGCTTCGTCTCGAAGGTGCTGGGCGAAACCGAAGACACCTGGAGCGCCATCTTCCAGAAAGACCTGAACCGCCAGTACGTGGCGCCCAAGCTGGTGCTGTTTCGCGGCGCCACGCCCACGGCCTGCGGCACCGGGCAGGCCGCGATGGGGCCGTTCTACTGCCCGGCCGACAGCAAGGTGTACATCGACCTGGCGTTCTTCGATGAATTGCAGAACCGCTTCAAGGCGCCTGGCGATTTCGCGCAGGCCTACGTGATTGCCCACGAAGTCGGCCATCACGTGCAGCATCTGCTGGGCATATCAGACCAGGTCGACAACCTGCGCCGCCGCAATCCGTCGCAGGCCAACGCCTTGTCGGTGCGCCTCGAACTGCAGGCCGATTGCTTTGCCGGGCTGTGGGCGCAGCGGGCCAACGCGGCGCGCAACATCCTGGAAGGCGGCGACGTCGAAGAAGCGCTGGCCGCGGCCACCGCAATCGGCGACGACCGCCTGCAAAAGCAAAGCCAGGGCTACGTGGTGCCGGACGCCTTCACGCATGGTTCGTCGGCCCAGCGCGTGCGCTGGTTCAAGCGCGGCCTGGAAAGCGGCAACCTGAAGCAATGCGACACGTTCGCGGCCAGCTCGCTGTAGCCGCGCGCAGCGCCGACGATCCCCGTCGCGCGGCGCGGCGCCGGGTCGCGTCCGGCGCCGCAGGCTGACAGTCCGCTGCCAAGGCGCCGGTTTTGCCTGTATATCCATACAGCCGCAAGACCGGCACCGTCTTCATCTTGTAAGATTACGCCCCGCGCAGTTCCCGCTGCGCGGACCAGCTCCCGAAAGGGGGCTTTTCCCATTGGGCCGGACGCTTTCTGCCGGCGGACAGCCTGACCGGGAAAAAACCGCCCCTCTCGCGCTGCCGCGCGCACGCCGGACCCCTGCGGCGACGCGTACCGCGCGACGCATTTCCAGACACTAGATCCGTTTCCATGGCCAACAAGTTCGAACCGCTAATCACCGTTGATGAGGTGCAAGAGATCCTTGCCGAGCCCAAGGAGACCATCAAGCAGATCACCTGGATGCCCAAGCCGGTCGGCGCCAGCCCCCAATGGATGGAATTTGCCAGCCCCTGCCGCATCAAGGGTGAAGTGCGCGACGACGTGATCTTTCGCGCCACCTACCGCGGCGCCCGCACCGTGGTGCACGGCCAGGCCACCCTCTTCCTGACCGAAGCGTTCTGCGCGAGCCTGTTCGTGGGCCCGCACCGCGTGTTCGGCGTGGACACGGACGACTCGTTCCACACCAGCCTGGTGGGCGAAGGCCGCCCGCAGTTCCGCAAGCCGCTGGCGGACCGCAGCCATGAACATATCTGGGTGAACGAAGGCGAAGGCTATGCCGAGCCCATCGTGCCCGCCCTGCACACGATCGGCGAGCTGATGCAGTATTTCCTGCCGAGGGCCAACCTGACCCTGACCGGCGGATTCGCGCATCCCCTCAAAGGCCGACAAATCGAACTGATCCTATGAGCAATTTCCTGGAAGCCTCCGGCTGGACCGTCCTGCCGGCGGGCGAGCATGCCATCCGCGCCATCTCGCCGATGACCCTCGGCCTGGACGGCCAGCACGCCGCGTTCTTCATCGCGCACCCGGACGACGCCACGTTCTATCTCACCGATGCCTGTGAGACCGCGATGCACGCGTCCAGCTACGGCATCGAGCTGGCCGCCAAGCGCATCGACATCCTGAACGAAACGCCGGGCGTGAGTCTGGCGCATTTCGACAAGTCGGGCGCCATCGTGGCCTCGGGCCCCAACGAGCAGTTGCAGGAAGCCTTGTGGGACGCGGTGAAGCTGGCCATGGCCCTGTCGTTCCAGTGCGCCAAGTGGATGCCCAAGTTCAGCCAGCTGCGTTTTCGCGCCCAGGTCGGCCGTGCGTTGGCGGCGGGCGTTGGTGTGAACCGCATGGTCAAGGGGGCGCGCGCCAAGGGCAGCAGCGGCCACACCGCCGATTTTGCGTTCGCGGTGCGCGCCGCGGGCAGCACGGCGCTGACGTACATCGAGCCGATCGCGCTCAAGGCCGGCAAGAAAATGGACTGGACCCAGGTCTACCAGACCCACGGCAAGATGTCGGACGTGAAAATGGCGGATGCGCGCAACTCGCGCATGGTGATTCTGGAAGACGGCGCGTCGGCCGAGGAATTCAAGAAGGCCGTGACCATCCTGGAGCAGTCGGCCACCGTGCAGACGCTGGCCAAGACGCGCGACTGGCAGGCCGTGTTCGCCGACTAGGCGAGCGGCGCACGGCCGCCGCCGATGGCCGGACGGCCCGGCGGCGAGGCAGGCCAGGGTTCCCGGCCTGGACCTCAGGCTGGCATGTTGGTCAGGCCGTCGACGATTTCGCGGCCATGCAGGATGGCGGCATGCACCGCTTCGCGCGGACTGTAGACAAAACCGCCTTCGGCGAAGCGTGGCACGGGGTATTCGTCGCCGCCTTCGCGGACCGCGCCCGCCTGGACCACCATGACCGATGCGATGAAGACGGGGCCGCTGGGCAACGCTTGAACCTCAGCGCCAGCGCCCCGGGACACTTTGGCCGTCAGCCGGTATCCCTTGTAGATCAAGTTGTTCTGATGCACTTCGGATGCCCTCTTTCTGCGAGCCAGCATACCCCGCCTGTTCATGACAGTTCGGATATGTTTTGTAACCCGGGCATCTCATGGAAACATTGTTGCATCGCAAGACTTGCGTCCCCGTTTCTGTCGTGCCGCCCCCCCGCACGGGCTCGGCGCGCCGATGCGCAAGCGGGGCGCGGCTGACAGCCGGATGACGCCGGCGGCCAGTGGCCGCGGGCGTCATCTGTCCCGGGGATTTCCCTAAAGCTGTTGCGAAAGCGCACTATCCGCCGGGTTTCCGGGCGGTTTCATGCGGCATTCGTCGCGTCGTCAGGGTTTCAAGCGGGGCTCATGCCGGTGGCCGACAGGTAGTCGGACAGCGTCCACCCCCGCCCCAGCAGGAACATGCGGGTATGCAGGTCGGCCAGCACCGTCGGCGTCACCGCACGGCCCAGGTAGTTCAGGCGCTTTCGTCGCAGGTCGACATAACCCAGCGCATAGTCACGAGCCAGGCCGAGCCACAGGCGGTGTGCGGCGGGCGACTGGCGCGCACCGCTCATGATGCACAGGCCCGCATCCAGCCCCCAGCGATAGACCGAAGTCGCCAAGCCCATGCCCTGGTAGGGCGCGGCGTATTTCGAGTGCGGCGCGCGCACATAAGGGTCGGCGCGCCGCCCCACTTCGATCAACCGGTTGAACACGGTATAGCCCGCCAGCCGGCCCCGCCGCACGTCCACCACGTACACGTAGTACTCGCCATCGGCTTCGCGATGGCGAAGCACAAGGCCAGGGATGTCGGTACGGACCTCCTGCAATCCGTGCAAGCGATCCGAGGGACGATTCATACGGTCGTAGATGGCATCGAGTTCCTTGTCCACCTCTTGCGGAGCGTGGTTGACGTCGATGCGCAGTTCCGTCGCGACAGGCAAGGCGCGAGGAAAAGCGTGCAGGGCCAGCGTAAGCAAGGCCACCTCCTGTACAGGGCAAATGCCCGATGAAAAAACCCGTGTTTGTGCCGCCCGCAAGTGCAGGCGGCAAGATGTCATAGAACCTCAGGCTGCCGCGGAATCGCCCGGCCGCGTCCAGTCGGCCCGGTCCGCGGGCACCTGGTCCGGCATGCCGAAGAACGCGGGGAACTGGCGCGCGCCCTTGCGCGTGACCGACAGGGCGCGCGAGTCCAGGTCCTTGTCGACCCAGCCGCGTTGCAGCAGCGCCTCGAGCAGTGCGGCGCCCAGCGCGCCGCCCAGGTGCGAGCGGCGCTCGCTCCAGTCCAGGCAGGCGCAGGCGAAGCGGCGGCGACGCTGGCGCGCCTTGGCCACGTCCACGCCCACTTGCGCCAATGAGGCCTCGCCCAGCGGCGTCAAGAAGTAGTCGCGGCCGTCGGCCGCCAACCACTGGCGCGCCAGCATCGCATCGTGGATGCGCACGGCCAGCGTGCCGGCCATGTGGTCGTAGCAGGTGCGGGCCTCGCGCAACGCCGACGGCGTGTTGGGCTTGAACGGGGTGCGTTCGGCGCCCGCGACCACCAGCAGGGCTTCAAGCGCCTGGCCCACTTCGGCATTGGCCAGGCGGTAGTAGCGATGCTTGCCCTGCACCGCCAGCTCGACCAGGCCCTGGTCGCGCAGCCGCTGGAAATGGCTGCTGGCGGTGGACGCGCCGATGTCGGCGGCGGCGGCCAGTTCAGTGGCGGTGCGCGCACGGCCGTCCAGCAGCACGCACAGCATGCGCGCACGGGCAGGATCGGCGATGGCGCCGGCAACGGCCGACAGATTGATGTCGGCGAACTTGGATTCCATAATTCGGCCACGACCAAAGTGTTGTGTACAGGGCCAAGCATACTGCGAGTCATCTCAACAAGACAGCCGGCCTTGCCGCCGGCCCCATCATGCGCAACGCCTCGCGTTTTTTCGGTTGGAAGGTTCTGTATGCCACCTTCGTCCTGGCCGTGTTCGGCTGGGGCGTCGGTTTCTACGGCCCGCCCGTGTTCCTGCATGCCGTGGTGCAACGCACCGGCTGGAGCGTGGCGCTGGTGTCGGCTGCCGTGACGCTGCATTTCCTGTGCGGCACGTTGGTGGTGGCCAATCTGCCGCGGCTGTACCGGCGCTGGGGCCTGCCGGCCGTGACGCTGACGGGCGCCGTGTCCCTGGCGCTGGGCGTGTCCGGTTGGGCGCGGGCGGACGCGCCCTGGCAGTTGTACGCGGCGGCGCTGCTGTCGGGCATGGGCTGGGTGACGCTGGGCGCGGCGGCGGTCAACGCGCTGATCGCGCCATGGTTCGTAAGGCGCCGGCCGACGGCGCTGGGCATGGCCTACAACGGCGCCAGCGTGGGCGGCATCGTGTTTTCACCGCTGTGGGTGTTCCTGATCGCGGGCTATGGTTTCGCGCAGGCGGCGCTGTGGGTCGGCGCGGCGATGGTGCTGGTGATCGCCGTGCTGGCGCGCAAGGTGTTTGCCGTCACGCCGCAGCAACTGGGCCAGTTGCCCGATGGCGCCGCGGCGGACGCGCCCGCGCAGGCGGCGATCAACACGATGGCGCGCGTGCCCAGGCTGTGGCGCGACCGCGCCTTCCTGACGCTGGGCGCGGGCATGGCGCTGGGATTGTTTGCGCAGATCGGTCTGATCGCGCACCTGCTGTCGCTCCTGGCGCCGCTGCTGGGCGCACAGACCGCAGGCATCGCGATGGGGCTGGCTACGGCCAGCGCCATCGCCGGGCGCAGCCTGGTCGGGTGGCTGATGCCGCCGACCGCGGATCGCCGCAAGGTCGCTTGCGTGTCCTATGGCGCACAGATCGCGGGCTCGCTGGTGCTGATGCTGGCGGCCGACCACATGTGGGCGGTGTGGGTGGGCGTGGTGCTATTCGGCTCGGGCATCGGCAATGCCACGTCGTTGCCGCCGCTGATTGCGCAGACGGAATTCGCGCGCGAAGACGCGCTGCGGGTGGTGCCGCTGATCGTGGCGTTGTCGCAAGGCGCCTATGCGTTTGCGCCGGCCGTATTCGGCGTGCTGCGGTCGGTCTCGGGCGAAGCGGACCGGTCGATGTTCTGGTTCCTGGCCGTGGCCGCCTGCGTGCAGGCGGCGGCGATCGCGTGCCTCACATGGGGCCGTGGCGCCTCGGCGCGGCGGCAAGCTCCCGTGATGGCCTGACCGCACGGCTGCGGGACGGCGGTGGGGCCATCCGCAGCGCGGCCGATGCGCTCAGTCGAGCCCGCCGCGGCGCGCCACCAGACCGGCCATGACGGCATCGCCCTGCTCGTCGGCCAGACCGGTGGCCACGCCCTGGCGATCCGCCGGCGTGCGGTTCTGGCTGACCTTCCATTTACCCTCGATGCGCGTGATGGCGATTTCGACGCCGACGATGGCGCGCATCTGCGCGGCGATGAAGTCTTCGGGTGCATCGTCGACCCGCCAGGGCTGCACCCGCGCTTTTTCCTGGGCCTCGGTCAGCGCGCCGATCTGCGCGCGCACCCAGGTGGGATCATCGTGGATCACCGGCGTGCCCCATACGTGCACCGCAACAAAATTCCAGGTGGGCACGACCTTGTGCGTCTCGGCCTTGGTGGCGTACCAGGACGGCGTGATGTAGGCCTGCGCGCCATGGAACGCCACCAGGCATTCCGCGCCCGCGGCCAGTTCCTTCCATTGCGGATTGGCCCGGGCCATGTGCAGGCGCAACACGCCGTGCGGCCCTTCGGGATAGAGCAGACAGGGGATGTGGTTGGCCATCAGCCCGCCCTCCCCGCTGGTCATCAGCACGCCCAGCGGGTGGGCGCGGATGAAATCGTGCTGGACCTCGAGCGAATCTTCGCGGAAAGCGGACGGCAGGTACATGGCGCAGAGGGATGTGTGATGTCGGGGAAAAACACACGATAGCGCCAGCCTGGCTCCATAACCAGAGCCATATGGCCGCCAATTCATGGAGCCACAACACCTGCCGACGGGCACCTGCCCGTGACACGGGCGTTCACACCGGGAAGCCTGCCCAAGGGCCGCACCGCCCGGACAGTCAGCCCGCCAATGCCTTCACCAGCAGCACCGTGGTGAAGCCGCTGTCCCATTCCTCGTCGGGATAGGTGTCGATTTCGGCGTAGCCGTGCTTGCGGTAGAACGCGCGGCTTTGGGTATTGAAGGTGTCGGTTTCCAGGCGGGCGTCGGCAAAGCCGGCCGCGCGCATGCCGTCTTCGGCCAGGGCCAGCAGCGCCGCGCCCACGCCGCGCCGCTGCACGGCCGGATGCACGTGCAGGGCCCAGATGAAGTTTTTCTCCCAATCGACCATGCCGGCCACGCGGCCATCGACCTCGCAGACATGGAACAGCGTGCCACGCGCCGCGACATACTGGGGGATCTTGCCCGAGTCCAGGAAATGCCGGTATTTCTCCGGCGTCATCTGCGGTTGCCAGGTGCCTTCGTAGGTGCGCGTCAGCACGTCCTCGATGGCGGCGGCGTCGGCCGTTCGGGCCGGCCGGATCGTCAGGGGGGATGAGGGGAGTTGCGTCATGCGCGGCAGTGTAGCAACTGCGTGCAAGGCTTATCGTCGGACGCGCTCGTAGGCCTGGTTCATGCGCTCGCGCGCGGCGGTTTCATGTTCGTAGGCGCGATCATAGGTGTCCAGGCATCCCGGCGTGGGATTGGGCCACTTGATCGCGGCGACGGCGGCGGTGAGCTCGTCCCGCGCGCGTTGCCATTCCTTGACGGCGGCGTACCACTCTTTGGTCGTGTCCATAGTTTCCTCCCTATGTGCACGCCCCCCATCGTAGTCCCGCGCATACCGGCGCGATTGCGGCGTGCGGCGCGCAGAAGGATGAGCTGACCTGGCGGCCGGATGACACCATTGGGCTGATACGGGTTGCTACCAAAGGGGTAAACCCGCGAGAGCGCCGATGCGCACCGCGATCGACGATCGGGCACGACCGCGACGACCGCCATCCGACCGCATCCGGACCCGGCCACGCCGACCTGCCGTGAGCGGGACATGACGTGTCATGGCCAATATCGGACGCATCGTCTTTCGCAGCCAAGGTAGAATTGCGCGCCGCGGCCCCGCGGCCTGCAGCGGTCTGGCGCCAGCAGCACACTGCGCGCCGCCGTCGATTGAACCCGTCGCCGCCGCGGCGGTCCATAGAAGGCCGGTCCGCATGGCCGGCCTTGCGACAGCCCGGCAGGCCTGCGTGGCCACCGGCGCCATCGCCAAGCTTGCTGCCACCTTTCAAGGCCAGCCGCCAACCGCCGCGCATTCCCGTTTTCTCATATCACGATGTGATGAATATTGACGTCAACCCTCACTTACCCACGGCCGCGGCAAATGCTACTGTTCCGCCTGTGCAAGGAGTACTAGCAATGGATCAGAAGACCAAGCCCTGGGCGTTTCCCAAGCCCCATCCGGAAAACACCCCACGGGGCGAACGCAACAAACAGGAGTTCGACGCGCCCGTCGCCGAAAAAACGCCCGTCGCCAAACCGCGCAGCAAGAAGACCGCCACCGCCGCGGCCAAATCATGATGCGCGGCTGAACCCCGCTCACCTGTCCATGCGCCCTTCCATCATCGCCTGGCTTTGCCGTACCGCCGCGGCCGCGCTCTGCGCCGTCTCCCTGGCTGTGGTGGCCGCCCCCGACGTCCAGACCGGCGACCTGGTGTTCCAGCAGTCACGTTCCGCCCAAAGCCTGGCGGTGCAGCAGGCCACCCACTCTCCCTATAGCCACATGGGCATGATCGTGCTGCGGCAAGGCCGCCCCTACGTGCTCGAAGCCGCTGCCACGGTGCGCTACACGCCGCTGGCAACCTGGGCCGCGCAAGGCGAACGCGGCGCTTACGTGGTCAAGCGCCTGCGCGATCCCTCGCAACTGACGCCGGCGCGACGCGACCGCCTGGCCGCCATTGGCGCCACCTATGCGGGCAAGCCGTATGACGCCGCGTTCGGCTGGTCGGACGACAAGATCTATTGCTCGGAACTGGTCTGGAAAACCTATCAGCGCGCGCTCGGCATCGAGATCGGCGCGCTGCAACCGCTGAAGCAATTCGATCTGACTGCCCCAGCCGTGCGCGCCAAGATGCGAGAGCGCTACGGCGACGCCATTCCCTGGGAAGAACCGATCATCTCGCCCGCCGCGATGTTCGATTCGCCACTGCTGCGCACGCCTTGAGTCCGGTCATGGACGCGACGCCGATCCCGTTCATGAACCCGGCCTTGCACGGTGCAGGCAATATCACCGGTGTCTTCTTCAGTCCTGCCGGCGACATCGCCGCGGTGGCTTCGGTATTTCCACTGCTGGCCACGCCGCGCGCACGGGCGGCCTATGGCGGTGCCGCGCTGCGCTATCGCGTCGGCCTGTACCGGCAGGGCGAGCCGGCCCCCTTCGCGGTGTACGACGCGCTGCGCCTGCCGGTCAACGACGTGGCGTTCCATCCCACCGAACCCGTCGTCGTGATCGGGGCGGGCAGCTACGACGGCGGCTATCTGTTCGAAGGCGACCTGGCCTTCTGGAATTGGCAAAGCGGCAACAGCCGCCGCCCCTACGCGGCGATTCCCGAAGTCGTGCGTTGCCGCTACAGCGACGATGGCAGCCACGTGCACGCCTGGGTCCGGCCCTGGGACGAAGAATGGGGCGACCAGGAATACGACCCCGACGGCGCCTGGAACCAGGTACTGGACACCGTGTTCCCCATCCAGATCGAAGGTTCAGACGCGGCCTGGCATGCGCGGTCGCACGAAACACTGACACTGGACCCGGCCACGGCCACGACGGGCGGCGCACCGACGCCCGCCCCTGATGCCGCCGACCGCCTGGCCGATTGGCTGGGCGTACCCGACCTGGGATTGCGCGGGGCCATCTGGGATCTCGCGTGGCTGAATGCCGACGCCCTGGGCGCCACGCACGACAACTGCCTGCTGGACCGCTACGACGCGCAGGGGCGTCTGGTCGCCCGTCACGAGGGCGGCGGCCACGGCGCCGAAATCCTGCGCGCAGAAGCCGTCACGGTGCATGCCGTGGCCCCACCCGATCCCGGCGACCGGTTCCGCCGCGATTCCCGCCTGTATGCCCTGCGGGGCGACGCCCTGGTCGCGGTGCACGACTACGCTGGCCAATACACCTTCTCGATCGCGAGCGACGGCCGCCTGCTGGGACGCCAGGACCGCATGGGCCCGACGCGCCCGCGCGCCCATGACGTGCAGCTGGATGCCACGCTGGCAACGCAACAGCGGCTGGACGTCGGCCACTACGACTGCTTCAACCACTACATCGGCATCAACGGCGCCCCGCACCTGTTCGCCGTGCAGGGCACGCCGCCCAGCTCGCACGAAGGCAAGCACCTGTGCATCGTGCATGCCGACGGCAGCATCGAGCGCCTGTGGCCGCTGCTGCAACCCGATGGCACGCACGCCAGCCATGCGATGGAATGCCGCGGCGCGTATGTCGACGACGAACAGGGGCCCGGCGTCGTCATCGCCGGCAAGCACTACACGCCCACGGTCGACAGGACCTACAGCGGTTTCATCTACCGCAAAAGCCTGACGCGCGGTCTGCTGTCGTGGCGCCATGCCACGCATGCGTCGCCCACCATGATCCTGGCGGCCGCCGGGCTGGTGATCGCGGCATTCCTGGACGGCCGGCTGATGCTGATCGACGCGCTGACGGGGGGCGTGCGGCTGGATGCCAGGGTCCGCATGCAAGGCGCAGCCACCGTGATCTACGCCATGGACGCACGCGACGAACGCCTGGCGGTCGGCACGATAGACGGGCGCATTGCCGTGGTCGACCTGCGAGACCTGCTGGCCGCATCCGTGACGCGCGGCGGCATCGATCTGGCCTAGAATTCCTGCCATGCACTACACCCAAGACCCCAACACGCCGCCCGCCCCGACCGTCAGCTTCGATGACTTCATGAAGGTCGACATCCGCGTGGGCACCATCGTCGCCGCAGATCCGTTTCCCGAAGCGCGCAAGCCGGCCTACAAGCTGACCATCGATTTCGGCGCCGGCGTCGGCGTCAAGAAAAGCTCGGCTCAGCTCACCGGCCGCTACGCCTTGGCAGACCTGCCCGGCAAGCGCGTGCTGGGCATCGTGAACTTCCCGCCGCGCCAGGTGGGCCCGGTGCGTTCCGAAGTGCTGGTGCTGGGGCTGGCGGACGACGCCGACCACACCGTGCTGGTCACGCCCGAGCTTGACGTGCCCGACGGGGCGCGGCTGACCTGAGCCTGGCGCCCGGCGCTGTCACACCCGCGCCACGCGCCTTTTGGTAAACTGGCGTTCCTCTTTGGGGAGTAGCCTCTTCCGGCCCCGTCCGGAAGCGTTTGCGTCAACATTCTTGGCCCCCCTGGCCATGGCGCAAACAACCGATACGGTTTGGCGAGACCATGGACTTTTCCGTAGCTTCTGACCGGGCGATAGGGAAAAAGTCTATGCGTTTCGCCCGGTCGGAGCTTCTCTCGCATGAATGCCGTTTCCACGATAGTCCTGGCCTTCGCCATGTCCACCGACGCCTTCGCGGCGGCGATCGGCAAAGGCGCCGCGCTGCACAAACCCCGCCTGTCCGAAGCCTTGCGCACCGGCCTGATCTTCGGTGTGATCGAAGCAATCACGCCCGTGATCGGCTGGGCATTGGGCTCGATGGCCGCGAAGTTCGTGCAGGACTGGGACCATTGGATCGCCTTCGGCATGCTCTGTATCCTGGGCGCGATGATGATCCGCAACGGCCTGGGCGCGGACAAGGAAGATGCCGCCCCTGTCGGCCGCCATTCGTTCTGGCTGCTGGCCGCCACCGGTTTCGCCACCAGCATCGACGCCATGGCGGTGGGCGTGAGCCTGGCGTTCATCGACAACAACATCGTCGTCACCGCCTTGGCGATCGGCCTGGCCACCTTGCTGATGGTGACCCTGGGCGTCATGATCGGCCGTCTGGTCGGCAACGTCGCCGGCAAGCGCGCGGAAGTGCTGGGGGGACTGGCGCTGATCGGGATCGGGGCCACTATTCTGTACGAGCACTTGAAGGCCTGATGTCTGGGCTATGCGCCCAGGCGAATGGCGCGACAGGTGATTCATCATACAAACTCAGACCGAACGATTATTGTGTATGATTACGCCTTGTGTATAAATACACAAATGACTAGCGCAGACCTTATCAGGCAATTGAAGGCGGACGGGTGGTACTTAGTGCACACCGTGGGCTCCCACCACCAATTCAAGCACCCGATCAAACTTGGCAAGGTCACCGTGCCGCATCCCAAGAAAGATCTGCCGCTAGCAACTCAGCGCAGCATCCTGAAGCAAGCCGGCCTGCGATAAAAGCCTGTCACGGAGAACCCTATGCTCTATCCGATCTACGTGCAAAAGGATAAAGACAGCGCCTTTGGGGCGTCCTTTCCGGATTTTCCCGGATGCTTCACCGGTGCCGATGATTTGCAAGATCTGCCACGCGCGGCTCAAGAAGCCGTAGAAGCTCATTTTTTCGGCGAAACGGAGCATATCCCTCCCCCGTCGACTCCTGACCAGTGGTCAAAACACGCAGACTACAAAGCCGGCTTCTGGATGATGGTCGAGATCGACCTGTCCAAGATCAGTACTAAAGCCGTTCGGCTGAACATCAGCCTGCCCGAATACCTCGTGCATCGTATCGATGAGGTCGCCAAGGCGCGCCATCTGTCACGCTCCGCATTTCTAGCGATGGCAGCAGAGCACGAGATGTCGGCAGCGTAAGGCGGGAATCCAAGCCTCACGCTCCAATCCAAATCACACCTCGCTGGCCCGCATCACCGGCACGGCTTGCGCCTTGCCCCGGCGCATGCGCGGGGCGATGCGCTTTGCCCAGAAGGCGGTCAGCATGGGCACGAGCAAGGCGGTGATGACCACGCATGCCGCGACCAGGGCGGTCGCTGCCGGCGCCCACGGTTGAAACTGCGGCGCCGCGGCGGCGACCAGGCTGGGGGTGGCCGCGGCGGCGCCTGCCGTGCTGGACGCGGCCACACCCGCCGTGCCGCGGCCGCCGCCGATCAGGATGTCGGAAATCACCAGCGCCACGCCCGACGCCAGCATCACACCCACCGCCACCACGATGCCCAGCAAGCCGGTATCCAGGATGACGGACAGATTGATGGTGTTGCCCAGCGCAAAGGCGAAGAACGGGATCAGCATGCGCGGCCCGCGGCTGAAGAATTCGCGCAGGTCTTCGTCCAGGTTGCCCAACGCAAAGCCGATCAGGAACGGAATCACGACGCCGACCAGGTGATGCGCCTCGAACGCCGCCAGTCCGGTCGTGCCCAGGATGATCATGGTCATCAGCGGACCGGATTCCATGCCGATCAAGACGGATGCGCCGGCCTCTTCGCGCGTGCCGTATTCCTCCATCAACGACGCGAACAGGCCCGCGTTGGTCATGTCCAGCGCGGCCACCAGCGCCAGCACCGACAGGCCGGCGAAAAAGCCGGTGGCGATGCCACCTTCCGGCAGCCAGTGCGATGCCAGCAGAGCCACCACCCACGCCAGGCCGAGCTTGGCACCGATCAGCGCACCCGACTTGCGCAGCACGGTGCCGGTGGCGCGCAGGTTGATGGATGCGCCCAGGCAGAACAGCCAGACGGCAAGGATGGGCACGACGCCGGTGATCAGGCCGTTGGTGAACGAGCCGAAGTACTTGCCGGTGTCGGGCCAGAAGGTGTGCAGGGCGGACCCGAGCAGCAGCGGTACGAGCATCATGCCGCCGGGAATCCGTTCGATGGAACGCTTGATTTTCATGTTGTCTCCGTTGTTGCGGGGCGCCTGCGCGGACTCGCGTTTTTCTAATGAAATCAAGTTTTATTGAAAAACGCTACGAAAAAATCGATCTTCCCCCATATTTTTGGCGAAAATAGCGGGTAAACACCGATAAATCGTTTGAAAACCCCCTTATTGTAATTTTATTAATAAAATTAATTTTTATATATGGAATAAAATGACGCGGTTGGCATCCCGCTGGAAATCGAGGCCGGTGAGCTCGGACAAATAGGCCATTGACGTGAATGCGCCGCGGCACCCCGGTCGACAGGATCCACGCGACGCGCGTGTGGCACGTGACGGAGGCAGAGGGGACGCGGCGTATCGGTGGCGGACCTGCGATGCCGATACGACGAAAGTGATGAGGCGGCGTTGCCGACCGTGATGTTGGCGCAGGATTGCTGCGGCCGCGTTGTTGCAGCCATGCTGTTGCAGCGATGCGACCGCTGCACTGGCACCGCGAAAAAGAAAAAGGCACTTCGCTTTCGCGTAAGTGCCTTTCTCTTGAATTCGGTGGGGTGGCTGATGGGACTCGAACCCACGACAACTGGAATCACAATCCAGGACTCTACCAACTGAGCTACAGCCACCACTGGTTTCTTTGCTGCTGAACTATTGCCGCCACTCAAACACCCTTGCGGCGTGTCTTACGTGTTTTGCATTTTGCTTTCGCGTTTTGCTTTCGCGGTTTGCTTTCGCATTTTGCCAGCGGCTTCGTTGTGTTCAACAGCGAAGAGGCCGAATTCTAGCACGTTTTTTTCGCGTGTGTAAAACGCCCTGTCTGGCTCGGCCATCAATGCCCCGTCAATCCCGGCCAGCCCCAGCCTGCCTGCCCGCCAGCCTTGCTATCCTTGCCGCTTGGCACACCCCTTGGACCACCCTTTGGAGGCCCGCCCGCGCTGGCGCTATGGATCGCATACACGAATTACTGATCGCCTACTGGCCGCACCTGGTGTTCGGCGTCAGCCTGGTTGCCGGAGCCGGCGCGGCGGTGCACGCCGCGATGACCAAGCAGGATGTGCGCTCGGCCATCGGCTGGGTCGGGCTGGCGCTGTTTTCGCCGCTGTTCGGCGCCCTGGCCTATTTCGTGGCGGGCATCAACCGCATCCGCAAGACGCGGATGACGCAGCAGCGCGACGAGGCGATGCTGGTGGATGCCGCGCTGGTGGAGACGCCCAGCGTGGACGTGGCGCCCATTTCAGGCCCGCAGTTCGCGTCGCTGAAGGTGCTGGGCGACCAGGTCAGCCGCTTCCGGCTGCTGGGCGGCAATACCGTGCTGCCGCTGGCGGGCGGCGACGAGGCGTATCCGGCGATGCTGCAGGCCATACGCAACGCCCGCCATGCCATTGCGATGCAAAGCTATATCTTCGACAACGATGCGATTGGCCGCGAAATGGCCGACGCGTTGATCGAGGCGCAGGCGCGCGGCGTGCAGGTCCGCGTGCTGATCGACGCGATCGGGTCGAAGTATTCGCACCCGCCGATCGTGCGGATGCTGGCGCGTGGCGGGGTGCCGGTGGCGCGCTTCATGACCAACCCGCTGGGCGTGCTGCGCATGCCTTATGCCAATCTGCGCAGCCACCGCAAGGTGCTGGTGGTGGATGGGCGCATCGGCTTTACCGGCGGCATGAATGTGCGGGCGGCGTTCGTGACGGCGCTGTCGGGCGCGGCGACCAATGTCGACACGCACTTCCGGGTGGAAGGGCCGATCGTGACGCAGCTGATGTCGGTGTTTGCGCACGATTGGAATTTCACGACGCACGAATCGCTGCCGGCCACGCCCTGGTTCGACCCCAGCGCGCAGCCGCCCCATGGCACGGTGCCCATGCGCTGCGTGCCGTCGGGGCCGGACCGGGCGATGGGCAGCGCCCACAGCATTCTGCTGGGCGCGCTGGCGGTGGCGCAGCGGCACGTGCGCATCCAGTCGCCCTACTTCCTGCCGGACCAGCCGCTGATCGGCGCGCTGGCCACGGCGGCGCGCCGCGGGGTGGTGGTGGACATCGTGATTCCCGGCAAGAACAACCTGCGGCTGGTGGACTACGCGATGACCGCGCAACTGGACCAGGTGGTGCGCACCGGGTGCCGGGTGTGGCGCTCGCAAGGCATGTTCGACCATTCGAAGCTGATGACGGTGGACGACGGCTGGGCCTATGTGGGTTCGTCGAACCTGGACCCGCGCAGCCTGCGGCTCAATTTCGAGCTGGATACGGAAATCTACGACCCCGCCGTGGCGCGCTGGATCGGCGCGAAGATCGATGCGCTGGTGGGCAACGCGCGCCGCGAAACCCTGGAAAACCTGCAGCAGGCGCCCTTCGCCAAGCGCCTGCGCAACAAGGTGATCTGGCTGGCCACGCCGTATCTGTAGGCGCATGACCGGCGTTGCCCCGCCTGACGGATCGAAGGCGGCATCCCCGGTCGGCGCGTCGGTGTGGGGGGCTTCCGCTCAACCGTCCGACGTCGGCGTGGCCGCCTGCCGCACGGCAAAGACCGCGCTGGCCTTGAGCACCAGGCGGTCGTCGACCAGCAGCCGGCAGGTGGCGTAGATCAGGCGCTTGCCGCGCTTGTCGATGGTGACGTGGGCTTCGAGCCAGTCGCCGGGCATGACGGCGTTGAGGTATTCCACCGACATCTGGGCGGTCACGACCGAGGCCTGGCATTGGTGGGCAATGACGAATCCCAGGGCACTGTCGGCCAGGGTGGCCAGAAAGCCGCCATGGGCCATGCCATGCATATTGCCGTGGACCTGGCCCACGCGCAGGGCCAGCACGTCGTCGGCCGCGCGCCGGTAAAAGCCGCTGAGGTCGGCCAGGTGCTGCATGAAGGCGCTGCTGGGGCGCCAGGGCGCAAAGCCGGAGGGGATGGAATCGATCATGGTGTCAGGGAGAAATCCGCTGCGGAGCCTGCAACGGTAGCGCAATCCGGCCGTGTCGCACGGGCGCGGCGGCCGGGCGACCGGTGAACGGACAATATCGCCGCCCCCTGGCGCGGCCGTCGCGCCGGCGCTACAGTCTGGCCATCAACCGCCCGGCACCCAGTTTCCCGCATGAACCCCATCAAGACCTACGGCATGGCCGAGCGCGCGGACTATTTCGATTTCGATATCCGCGCGCAGCAGGTGCGCGAGCCGCTCGAACAGCCGCACCGCCACGAGTACTTTCAGATCCAGGTGAACCTGGACGGCGATACCCGCCAGACCATCAGCGGCACGGTGCGCCCGTTCAAGCGCGGTTCCTTGAGCTTTGTGCTGCCGTACCGGGTGCACCTGGTGCCGCATCCGCCGGGCGCGCGTTACGTGATCATCAATTTCGCGCAGCGTTTCCTGTGGCCGGAACTGACGGTGGACCCGCTGGACCTGGAAGACGTGCCGGTATCGCAGGCGCCGGCGCTGGCGCCCTTTCTGTTCCAGGAATACCTGGATTTCGAGCTGGACGACGACGGTTTTGCGCAGGTGCAGGATCTGATCCAGCGCCTGACCGAAGAAAACCAGCGCCGCGGCTTTGGCTCGCTGACGACGATCCGCGGGCTGATCCTGCAATTGATCGGCCTGGTGTGCGAGCGCCATGAAGCCGACCTGCTGCACATGGCGCGCCACCACGCTGGCAGCAGCCGCCGCGGCAGCGTCAAGCGCGTGCTGGCGCACATCGGCGCGCACATCACCGAGAACCTGACGCTGAACGATGCGGCCGCGGCCGCTTTCCTGTCGCCCAATTACCTGGCGCATCTGCTGAAGAAGGAAACCGGCAAGACCTTCACCGAACTCGTGGCCGAACGCCGCATGGCGCTGGCCCGCGATCTGCTGGCGCATTCAGCGCGCAAGGTCAGCCAGGTGGCGCACGCGGCGGGCTTTGCGGACGAGGCGTACTTCTCGCGTCGCTTTCGGCAGCTGGAAGGGGTCAGCCCGACCGAATACCGTGAACGCCTGCGGGCGGGCAACGCGGACCGGTGAGCCGGATGGCCGCGCCGAGCCGCGATCTGCCGCGGTCCGGGACCGCACCGTCCTGCAAATCACGGAATCGTCCAGGGATTGCGTAATCGTCTCCAGTGCACCGGGGCGCGGCAACCGTAAAGTGGCTGCAACCCTCGCAACCTTCAGGAGACCCGCGATGACCCAGCCCGCCCAGACCCCTTTTGCCGTGGCCCAGACCACGGTGCCCATCGCCGGCAGCGCGCAGCGCTTTCCGGTGCGCCGCATCTACTGCATCGGCCGCAACTACGCGGCCCACGCCATCGAGATGGGTTCGGACCCGACGCGCGAGCCGCCGTTCTTTTTCCAGAAGCCGACGGACGCGATCCAGGTGGTGCTGCCCGACAGCGTGACGGACCACCCCTACCCGCCCCTGACCCAGAATTACCACTACGAGGTGGAACTGGTGGCGGCGCTGTCCAAGGGCGGTCGCGACATCGCGCCGGAAGACGCGCTGCAATGCGTGTACGGCTACGCGCTGGGCCTGGACATGACGCGGCGCGACCTGCAGCGCGGCATGGGCGACCAGAAAAAGCCGTGGGAAATCGGCAAGAGCTTCGACCATGCCGCCCCCATCGGGCCGATCCACCCGGTAGCCCAGACGGGGCACTACCAGGAAGGCGAGATCTGGCTGTCGGTGAACGGCGAACGCAAGCAGCAGGCCACGCTGAGCCACATGATCTGGTCGGTGGCCGAGCAGATTTCGCGGCTGTCGCAAGCATTCGAGCTGTTCCCCGGCGACCTGATCTATTCGGGCACGCCCGAGAACGTGGGGCCGGTGGTGCGCGGCGACGTGATTCGCGCGCATGTGGACGGCCTGCCGGAACTGAGCATTCGTATCGTCTGACACGCGGAAGGCGAGGGGCCAGCCAGCGCCCCCGCAGCGGCTGCCATCGCAATTCTGAGAGTAAGATTTACGCCACAACAAACGCCCGTGAGGCAGGAGCAGTGGAAGATGGCGAAAATCGGTATGGTTGGCATCGGCCTGATGGGCCATGGCATTGCAAGCAATCTGGTCAAGCACGGTCACGCGCTGACCGTACTGGAACATCCGGGCAACCAGCCCCTGGATGCCCTGAAGGCCGCGGGCGCCACCAGTTGCGCCGATGGCGCGGCGCTGGCGGCGCAGTCGGATGTGATCATCCTGTGCGTCACGGGCAGCCCGCAGGTCGAAGCCGTGCTGCTGTCGCCGGGCGGCGTGCTGGAAGGGCTGCGCCCGGGCACCGTCATCATTGATTGCTCGACCGCGATTCCGTCGTCCACCCTGAAGGTGGCCGAGGCGGTGATCGAGCGTGGCGGCCGTTTCCTGGACGCCCCCATGACCCGCACGCCCAAGGAAGCCGCCGAAGGCCGCCTGAACCTGCTGGTGGGCGGCGATGCCGCGCTGTTCGCGGAATGCCGGCCGATCCTGGCGTGCTTTGCCGAGAACATCACGCATGCCGGCCCCATCGGCGCCGGCCACCGCATGAAGCTGCTGCACAACTACGTGTCGCTGGGCGCGATCGCGCTGCTGTCCGAAGCCGCCGCCTGCGCGCTGCGCGCGGACATCGACCCGGCCGTGTTCGCCGAAGTGCTGACCAAGGGCGGCGGCGGTGGGGTGGCGCTGGAGCGCCTGAAGCCCTATCTGCTCGAACAGGACCCGTCGTCGCTGCGCTTTTTCATGTCGAACGCGCAGAAGGACCTGTCCTACTACAACACCATGGCCGCCGAGACGGGCGCGGTGCGCGAGATCGGCGCGGCCGTGCTGCACACCTATGACCAGGCGGTGGACCAGGGCGGCGGCGACCGCTACGTGCCCGAACTGGTGTCGTTGCTGAAAGACCGCTAAGGCAGATCGACATGGCAGGCCCGGGCTTTGTTCTTCGCAAGTCCGGTGCTTGGCATTTCGTCCAGAAGTTCATTTTGAAAGACCTGGAATCGCCTCAGTTTCCGCGAAGAGTGGAGAGAATCGCTGGCCTCAGCCGTAGACTACGACACTATTCCCGTTGACTTCCCAGACAGCAACCAGAATGTCGCCACAAATGCCGAAGCAATGACGAACGGTCGAACGGTAGGGGTTGACGTACACCCATGTGTATTCAACGCGTGGGGGCTTGCCATCGAAGAAACTGGAACCAAGATCCTCGATCCCAAGAACGGCTGAACTCGGCAACCAGTCTGAGAGGACCGAGGTTACTTGATCGGGCTCTCCCAACAGGGCTTTGAGTACCGAGGTATCTGAACCCCGGACTACGCTCTTTACTCGCGTTCGTATTTCATTTATCAGTATTCCTTTGGGGCCAGGCCTGTCCGGTGGGAAATCTCTCATAGGATGTGCTCGATTAAGGATTAACAGACAACATACTAGGGCCGGCCCGCCGCCATCGCCGGCACGGCGCGCAACGCGCCGCGGCGCGGCAACTGCATCGAGATGATGGCCGCCAGCAGCAGCAAGGCGCCGGCCGCGCCGAACGCCACCCAATGCGTGTGGAATCGTTCAAAGGCCCACCCGCCCAGCCACGAACTGATCATGCCGCCGACCTGGTGGCCCAGGTAGGTCAGGCCGTACAGCACGCCCACCAGCCGCACGCCGTACACGTCGGCCAGGATGGCGGACGACAGCGCGATGCTGCCCGCCCAGACCACGCCGCCGATGGTGGCGGCCAGATACAGTTCCCAGTGCGCCCCCACCATCACCAGCGCAAAGAAGCCCAGCCCGCGCACCAGGTAGATGGTGGCCAGGATGTTGCGGCGCTCGACCTGATCCGACATGCGGCCCAGCACCAGCGTGCTGAAGATGGCGACCAGGCCGATGAGGCCGATGCCCAGCGAACTGGTGGTGGCGTCAAAGCCATGATCCATCAGCATGGGCATGCCGTGGGTGCCGAGCAGGTTCATGCTGAAGCCACAGGCGAACAGCCCCAGCGCCACCTGCCAGAACGGCAGCGTGCGCACGGCGTCGCGGATCTTGGCGTCGGGCGCTTTGGCGGCTGCCTTGGCCGAGGCTTTTTTCTCGACGATCTGGTGCGGCAGCAGGTCGGTGTGTTCGGGCGCCTGGTCGCGCATGACGAACAGGGCCACGGGCACGTTCAGCAGCGCGAACAGCACGGCAAAGCCCAGCAGGGTTTCCTGCCAGCCGACGGCCGAGATGGCAAAGGTGAGCGTGGGCGTCATCAGCGCGATGCCCGCCATGGACCCGGTGGACAGAAAGAACAGCGCCATGCCGCGCTGGCGCGTGAACCAGCGGCTGATCACGGGGGTCAGCGCAACCGGGCTGGTGAAGGCCAGGCCGATCGACAGCGCCACCCCGAAGGCCAGCAGGAATTCGAGGGGGCCGCGCGCGAACACGGTCCAGATGGACGAGGCCACGACGATGGCCGTGCCGGTCAAGAGCACGAAGCGGGTGCCGCGCGTGCTGACCAGATAGCCGGCCAACGGCATGCCCAGGCCATAGCACAGCATGCCGACCGCGACGATGCCCGACAGCAGGCTGCGCGAAAAACCCAGGCTGTCGGCCATGGGCAGGAAAAACGGCCCGATGCCCATCCGCAGGCCCACCGTCAACAGGGTGAGTACCGTGGCGGCGCCGACGATGTTCCAGCCGAAATACCAGCCGCCTGATTCTTGCTTCTCCACTTGCCTCGCTCCTTGTCTTCTTATTGGTGAATTCTTGTCGCCCGGGGCGCTTCAAGATCTCAGACATCGCAGGGGATGCGTGCAAACGAAAGCCGGCCGCCAGACGCGCCATATTACTCCCGGCTATATGGACGGGATGCGGCGGCGACAACGACCTGTCCGGTGGCCGGTCGGCCGGCGGTGGGTTCGCAATTTCCAGCTGACCAAATATAATTGAGTGTTATTTTCATTACCAAACCCCTTCCCGAACGGCTGCCCCGGCAGCTCTTTTCCCCCCCGCCTCTGCGCGTTTTCGATGCCCACGGCCGCGTCCCGCCCCGATCCCGACCTGCATGCCTGGTATGTCGACCACGGCGGCTGGCTGCTGGGCTGGCTGAAGAAGAAGCTGGGCTGCCCACACAACGCCGCCGATCTGGCGCACGACACCTTTGCGCGCATCCTGGCGTCGCGCGATGCGCTGGCCGCGGTCAACGAACCGCGCGCCTATCTCTCGGTCACGGCCAGCCGGCTGATCATCGACCAGGCCCGCCGCCGCGAGGTCGAAGCCGCCTACCTGGCCGAGCTGAGCCTGGCGCTGCGCGACCAGCCGGGCGCGCCATCGCCGGAACAGATCCTGATGACCTCGCAGGCGCTGGCGCAGATCAGCGCCATCCTGGACGGGCTGGCCGAACGGCCGCGCCAGGCGTTCCTGCTGCATTACCTGGATGGCGAGACCCACGCCGCGATTGCCGCGACACTGGGCGTGTCCGACCGCATGGTGCGCAAGTACCTGGTGTCGGCGCTGGTGCATTGCCATGAACAGGTGCAGGCATGAGCGCGGCCGGCACACCGTCCATCGCGCACGAAGCTGCCCAGTGGCTGCTGCGCCTGACCGAGGATGACGCCAGTCCGGCCGAACGCGAACGGCTGCGGGCGGACTTTGACGCCTGGAAGCGCGAACATCCGCAGCACGAAGCCGCCGCGCGACGCATGGAATCCGTGCTGGCGCAGCTGGGTGCGCTGCGCGACGACGCAGCGGGGCAGACGCAGCCGCTGCACGCGGGTTTGAAGGCGGGCTGGGCAGCCGGCCGGCGCCGCCGCGTGCGCCGCGCCATGGCCGCCGTGGCGCTGGCGGGCGTGCTGGCCGCGCCGCTGGCGGTGTTCCTGCATTTCTATCCCTCGTCGTATCTGCTGGCCGACATGCGCAGCGGCGCCGGCCAATGGCAAACGCACGTCCTGTCGGACCAGAGCCGCGTGACGCTCGAACCGGGCACGGCGCTCAACCTGCATTTCGATCCACAGCGGCGCGAGGTGGAACTGGTGCGCGGCGACATCCTGGTGGAAGTCGCCAAGGATGCCGCCCGGCCGTTCACGGTGCGCACGGCCGAGGGCACGGTGCGCGCGCTGGGCACCCGCTTCGTGGTGCACGCCGAGGCCGGCGTGACCGTGCTGACCATGCTGGAATCCAAGGTGCGGGCCACCCCGCGGCAAGCGGCGGGCGGCGCGGGGCGCGAGGTGTCGGCCGGCCAGGCCTTGCGCATCACCGCGCAGGGCCTGGGCGAACCGACGGCCGTGGACGTGGCCGCGCTGGAAGACGCCTGGCAGTACCGCCGCCTGGTGGTGCAGGATCAGCCGCTGGTCGACGTGCTGGATACCCTGGCGCGCTATCGGCCGGGCGTCATGCGCATCGACCGCGAGGCGCTGGCCGGCATGCAGGTCAATGCCGTGCTGCCGCTGGACGACCCCGAGCGCGCGCTGCAATTGCTGGCCAGCAGCTTCCCGATCCGGGTGCGCACGTTGACCCCTTGGCTGGTGATGATCGACCGGGTGGCGCCCGCCCGCTGACTTTTTTTACTTTTTTTCGCTGCAACGGTTCCGCTTTTTCCGCGTGGCGCGTCATAGCAATCAGGACACTCACGCACACGGAACCCGCTATGCCCTTGCCGACCCTGACCCACCGCCTGACCCCGCTGGCGCTTTGCCTGGCGCTCGCCGCCCTGGGAGGCGCCACCGCCCTGCCCGCCCACGCGCAGCAGCAGACCGACGCCGCGTTGCCGTACGACATTCCCGCCGGGCCGCTGGCGCCGGCGCTGAACCGCTATGCCCAGCAGGCGGGCGTGGCGATATCCGTGGACGCCAGCCGCATCCAGGGCCTGACCACGCCGGGCCTGCGCGGACGCTATCGGGTGGACGAAGGTTTTCGCGCACTGCTGGCCGGCAGCGGTTTCGCGGCCACCCGCAGCGCGGGCGGCTATGTGCTGACCCCGCAGCCGCAACCCGGCGCCACCACGCTGCCGGCGGTGCGCGTCAGCGGCCAGGGCGTGCCCGGCGCGCTGGACCCGACCGCGGGCCTGCTGGCCTCGACCAGTTCCAGCGCCACCAAGACCGACACGGCCCTGATCGAAACGCCGCAATCGGTGTCGGTCATCACCCGCGAACAGCTGGACGAACAGAAGCCGCGCAGCGTGTCCGAAGCGCTGCGCTATACGCCCGGCGCCTTCACCGGCCTGGTGGGCGCTGCCGACCGCTACGACTACGTGGCATTGCGCGGCTTCATCGAGAACAGCACCGACAACACCATCTACGACGGCCTGAAGCTGCTGAGCGATTCGGGCACGTTCAGTTCGATCCAGATCGACCCGTACTTCGTCGAGCGCATCGACGTGTTCCGTGGCCCCTCGTCGGTGCTGTTCGGCCGCAGCGCGCCGGGCGGCCTGGTGCAACTGACCAGCAAGCGCCCGCTGTTCGAGCCGTATCGCTCGGTAGAGGTGTCGTACGGCACGCAGGGCCAGAAAAGCGCGGGCTTCGACCTGGCCGGCCCGGTGGACGACCAGGGCAAGGTGGCCTACCGCGTGACCGGCCTGGGCCGGTCCACCGACACGCAGTTCGACAACACCCGGGAAGAGCGTTACGCGATTGCGCCGCAGGTGATGTTCAAGTTCACGCCGGACACCAGCCTGCTGCTCCAGGCCTATTTGCAGCGCGACCCCAGCGGCGGCTTCCATAGTGGCGTGCCGGCCGACGCCAGCATCACCAACGACCACGCCGGCCAGCGCATTTCACGTCACTTCGTGGATTCGGACCCGGACGACAATCAGTTCAAGCGCAACGAGCGCATCTTCGGCTACCAGTTCGACCATCGTTTCAATGATCGCTGGACGTTCCGCCAGAACGCGCGTTACGTGTCGTCCGACGTGCGCCTCAAGCAGGTCTACGGCTATGGCTGGGCCAACGATACCGAGCTGACGCGCTATTACTCGGGCGCCCGCGAAACGCTCAGCGCCTTCGCCATCGACAACCAGTTGCAGGGCAGCTTTGAAACCGGCGCGGTCAAGCACACGCTGCTGCTGGGCTTGGACTACCAGCATCGCCACGCCGATGGCCGCTGGGATTCAGGCTCGGCGTCGAACCTGGATGCGTTCCAACCAGACTATGCCAAGGGCGACGTGCAGATCACCAGCCGCACGTTCTTTGACCGCAAGCTGGAGCAGACCGGCTTCTACCTGCAGGACCAACTGGCCTACGACCGCTGGCGCCTGACGCTGAGCGGCCGCCAGGACGAGGTGCGCACCACGGATTCGAGCCGCACCGGCGCCTACCTGTCGGACAAGAACTGGAACGGCTCGACGTTCACCAAGCGCGGCGGGCTGGTCTATCTGTTCGACAACGGCGTGTCGCCGTATGTGAGCTACAGCGAATCGTTCAACCCCAACGCCTATGTCGACCGCCAGGGCAACCTGCTGCCCCCGACCCAGAGCAAGCAATACGAAGTGGGCGTGAAATACCAGCAGCCCGGCACCGAGAACATGGTGACGCTGGCCGTGTTCGACCTGACGCAGGACAACGTCGCCAACCGCGTGCTGGCGCAGACCTACTACACCGCGGCGGGCAAAGTGCGTTCACGCGGGATCGAGCTGGAAGGCAAGACCCGCCTGACCGACAACCTGACGATGCTGGCCGCCTACACCTTCACCGACATGCGCTACCGCGAGTCGGCCGAAGGCCTGGCGGGCAAGACGCCCTACCAGGCGCCGCGCCACATGGCGTCGGTGTGGGGCGACTATCAGTTCGACAACGGCCTGGGCGTGGGCGCCGGCGTGCGCTACGTGGGCACCAGCTGGGCCGACAACGCCAACACGCTGAAGGTGCCGGCGTACACGCTGCTGGACATGTCGGTGCGCTACGACCTGGGCCGGCTGTCGTCCTCGCTCAAGGGCATGAGCGTGCGGGTCGCGGCCAACAACCTGCTGGACAAGACCTACGTGGCCTCGTGCGCCAGCCTGAACTACTGCTACTACGGCGAAGAACGGAACGTCGTGGCGACGTTGAAGTATGCGTTCTGAGGCACGCGTTCTGCAGCGGTTCTATCCCGCGCTTGCCGACTGAAGCAAGCCCTTGCGCCGCGGCACTGTCCGCGGCACAAGGCACTCTGCGCGCCTACCAGCGATAGCGTGCCGTCATCACCACCGTGCGCTCGGCGCCGCGGTAGCACTCGCCCATGTAGCAGATCGAGTAGTAGTCGCGGTTGAACAGGTTGGTGGCATTCAGCGCCAGGCGCCACGGGCCCGTTTCGTAATGCACCACGGCATCGACCAGGGCCACGCCGGGCTCGCTGGAGGTGTTGTGCTCGTCGTTCTGGCGCCGGCCGGTGTAGCGCACCCCGGCGCCCGCGCCCAGGCCTTGGGCCAGCGTGTAGTCCAGCCACAGCGCCGCGGTGTGCCTGGGCACGCCCATCGGGATTTTGCCGACCTCTTGTGGATCGCCGCTGCTGCGCACCTTCATGTCCAGCAAGGTGTAGGACGCAGCAACGTTCAGGCCGCGCATCAGTTCGCCCTTGGCTTCGAGTTCAATGCCGCGGGCGCGCTGCTTGCCGGTCTGGCGCTGTTCGTCGGTGATGGGGTTGTAGCTGACGATGTGGGTCTTGTTCAGGTCGAACACGGCCACGGTGTACAGGCTGCGCGAGCCGGCCGGCTGGTATTTGACGCCCACTTCCACCTGCTTGCCGCGGCTGGGCTTGAAGGGGTTGTTGTCCGCGTCCACGCCGCTGTTGGGCACGAACGATTCCGAATAGCTGATATAGGGCGCCAGGCCGTTGCCCACCAGGTAGGTCAGGCCGGCGCGACCGCTGAAGGCGTTGTCCGTCTGCGTCTGGTGGGTGTCGTGCAGGCGATCGTCCGTGGTGGACGTGACCCGGTCCTGCCGCCCGCCCAGCGTCACGATCCAGTGGTCGTCCAGCTTGATCTGGTCTTGCAGATACAGGCCGGCCTGGCGGATCGTCTGGCGGTAGTCGGCCAGCGGGTTGGTGGGCGTCGCGATGGGCACGCCATAGACAGGGTTGCGCAGATCCAGGTCGGGCGCCGGGCCGATGTAGCGGTTGGCCTTGGCGCGCTGTTCGCTCCAGTCGAACCCCATCAGCACGGTGTGTTCGGTGCCCCAGAGCCGCAGATTTCCCTGCATCTGGGTGTCCACCACCGATTGGCTCAGCGGGTCGTCCCAGGTGCGGGCGACGCGGGAAATGGCGGTGACGTCTTCGTTGACCTCGTCCGTCCAGATCACCCGCCGGTCCATCGACAGATGGCTGTAGCGGAAATTCTGGCGCAAGGTCCACGCCTCGTTGAAGCGATGCTCCAGCAGGTAGCCGATGGATGCCTGCTCGCTGCGCATGCGGCTGAAACCCGGGTCGCCCATCTTCACGTCGGTAAGCTTGTAGTCCTTGGCGAAATAGTAGGGATCTTCACCGGTCTTGTTCTTGATGTACTCGGCCAGCAAGGTCACCGACGTGGCGGCGCTGGGCTGCCAGCGCAGCGAGGGCGCCAGGTACAGGCGCTTGCGGTTGATCTTGTCGCCATTGGGGTATTTGTCCTGGTCGTCGCTGTCCAACCCCACCCCCACCAGTCGGTAGCTGAGCGCGTCGTCCTGGCCGAAGGCGTCGCCCAGGTCGAAGGCCAATTGCTTGCGCTCGTAGCTGCCGTATTGCACCTCCACCTCGCGGATGCGCTCACCGGTGGGACGTTTGCTGATGCGGTTGAGAACGCCCCCGGCATCGCCCTGCCCGAAGGTCATCGACGACGGGCCGCGCAGCACTTCGATGCGTTCCAGGCCGTAGGGCTCGGTGGAGTAACGGGTGACGCCGGTGGGCGTCTGCGCCAGGCCGTCGCGGAACGACACGTAATAGGTCGAGAAGCCACGCAGGTTGATGTATTCCCAGCCGCGGTTATCGGGGCCATAGGTATTGCCGGACACGCCCGGGGTGTACTGGACGGCGTCCATCACATCCAGCGCGCCGCGCGCGTCCATTTCGTCGCGGCCGACCACCGAGATGGACTGCGGTACTTCCAGGATCGGCGTGTCGGTCTTGGTGGCGGTGGCGGTACGGCTGGCGGCGTAGCCGGGTACGGCGCTGAAGGCGGTTTCGCCGGTGACGGTGACGGCGGGCAGCGTGGCAACGCCAGCCGCAGGCGCCTCGCGCAGCACATAATTGCCACCGCCGCGATGACGCGCATCGAGTCCGCTGCCGGCCAGCAGATGGGCCAGGCCGGCGTCCACGGCGTAGCTGCCGCGGATACCGGCGGACTGGCGGCCGCGGGTCTGGTCGGCGTCGAACGACAACGTGATGTCGGCGGCAGCGGCATAGCGGCTCAGCGTGACGTCCAGCGGACCGGCGGGGATATCGTAGCTGCGGACCGAGGGTGCGGCCTGGGCCCGAGCGGCCGGCGCCAGCGGACTTGCGGCCGAGGCGGCCCAGACGGCCGCGGCGAGCAGGACGGGCAACAGGCGCGGGACGCCCAAGGCGCGCGGCGGCCGGGAAGATAGACCAGACATCAAGGGAAACGCAGGGCGGACAACGGCGGCTTGCGGCTTGCGGGACACGGCGGCTCTCATAGGCAGGACAGGACATGCCACACGGTCCAGACAGGGCAGGCAGCCCCTGGACCAGGCGGCTCTATCTGGTAGGCCGGATGAGAACGGGAAAGAGCAACCCCGCGATGAAAATATTTTTGGATCAACGCGGCACGACACGCACCCAGTAGCGGGTGCGGGTGCGTAGCGCCACGGGTAGCGAAGCCGCCACGTTTTCCAGCACCGCATCGGTATCGGCCAGGCGGAAGGCACCCGACAGTCGCAGATGGGCCACCGCCGGATCGCACGAGAGGCTGCCGCTGCGATAGCGCGCCAGCTCGGCGATGAAGTCACCCAGCGGCTGGTCAATGGCGACCAACCGACCGTCGACCCAGGCGGCCTGGCCCTGCACCACGGGCTGGGGCGCGGCGGCGGCGCGCGCCGTCAGCAGGCTTTGCTGGCCGGCCGACAGGCGCTGCGAAGCGCTGCCCGGATCGGCAGGCTGCAGCAGCACGGCGTCCTGGAATACCGCCACCCGCGTGGCATGTTCTTCGCGGCGCACCGAGAAACGCGTGCCCAGCGCGCGCACGCTGCCGTCCGGCGTCAGCACTTCAAAGGGCCGGCGGCCCACGTTGTCGGGCGCGGTCTGCACCAGGACTTCCCCTTGGTACAGGCGCAGCAGCCGGCGTTCGGACCCGTAGTCGACGTCAACGGCAGACCCGGTATTCAGATAGAGCATGCCGCCGTCGGGCAGCGTGACGGTGCGCCGTTCGCCGGTGGCGGTGCGCAGCCCGGCGGTCAGCACCCGCCATGCAGGCGCGTTGTACATGCCCAGCGCCGCCCCGCCCCCAGCGAGCACGGCCAGGGCGAGCAGGCGCCGGCGTTGCTGTTGGCGGGTGGCCTGCAATGTGGGCAACAACAGGTCGCCGGGCACGCTGCCCAGGCGCTCTTGCAAATCCAGCATGCGCGCCCAGGCCTGGCGATGGCGGGCGTCGGCGTCCAGCCATCGGCCCCAACCGGCCCGCGTTGCCTCGTCGGCGTCGGTGTCCTGCAAGGCCACGTACCAGCGCGCGGCCGCTTCAAGCGTTTCTGCGGAAACCGTCATGGATCAGTACGTTGCAACACGGTAGGAAGTCTCTATGGCCTGCCGACTTGCACACCCTGGTCGGCGGCCAGCAGCAGGCATTGCGTCAGCGCGCGCACCATGTGGTTCTTGACGGTGGTGACGGAAACGCCGAGCTTGGCGCCGGCTTGGGCGTAGGTCAGTTCCTCGAACTGCACCAGCAGGAAGATCTCGCGGGTGCGCGGCCCCAACTCGTCCAGCATGCGGTCGATGGCCAGCACGGTTTCCAGCACGATGGCGCGCGCCTCGGGCGAAATGGCGACCGGCTCGGGCCGCGCGGCCAGGGTTTCCAGGTAGGCGCGTTCGATGGCCTGGCGGCGATAGGCATCGGTCACCAACCCGCGGGCGATGGTGGCCAGGTATTCGCGCGGACGCAGGATGGCTTCGACGTTGCGGTTGGCCAGCACGCGCAGGAAGGTGTCCTGCGCCAGGTCGGCGGCGTTGTCGCGGTTGCCGAGCTTGCGCCGCAGCATGCCCACCAGCCAGGGGTGGTGGGCGCTGTAGAGCGCTTCGAGAGAGAGGGTGGGGGCCTGGTCTGACATGGGGCGAACGTGACGCCCATGCAACCGAGCGGCTTAAGAATGAATATTATTCTCGATTCTAGCCGAGAGGCCTGCCGCCGTGGCAGGGGAAAAATCGGGCCGTTGCGGCAAACCCACGGCATCCATTCCGCCCCCCTATCGGCTGCGGGGGGCTTGCCGCCCGCCACGCGCCGGCTTGGGCCGCCCCTGCGCCGGCCCCGCCGCGATCAACGCATCCACGCGTTGCAGCTTTTCCGCCGCCACCTCGCGTAAATGCCGGATCAGCAACTGCGCCGCGGGCGACGGCGGGCGCGCCTTGGGGTAGATCAGGCCGTATTGCAGCGGCGTTTCGGGTTCGAAGCGGCGGATCTGCGCCCCCAGGTGCGTCTGCGTGAGCGCCGTCAACGGATCGCTCAGCGCCGCGCCGCAGCCGCGCACCGCCAACTGGCAGGCGATGAAGCCGAACGACACATCGAACTGGGCCTCGGGCTGGTAACCGACCTTGGCGAAGGCGCGCGCGTAGCGGTGGTACAGCGCGCCGCGCAGCGGCAGCCCGATGAAGCGGCCCTGGCCCAGGATCTGCGGCGTAATCACCGCCTGCGCCGCACGCGGATCGTCGGGCCCCAGAATGGCGACGGCGCGCGATTCGGCCAGCACCTCGGTGGTAAGCAGCGCGTGTTCGACCGGCAATTGCGCCAATGCCAGGTCGAAATGCTGCTGGCTGATCCAGGCATCCACATTGGGCGGCATGCGCGCATTGATGGTGACGCCGAAGGCATTGTCTTCCTGCACCGCGCGGGCCACGGCCTCGACCAGCAGGCCTTCGATCAGGTGCTGGGCCACCAGCACGTTGACGTGGGTGCGATTCTTGCGCCGCGCGCCGCGGGCATATTCGGTGACGGCGTCGCCGGCCCGCAGCATCTCGTCGATGCGCTGGTAAAAGCCCTGGCCCTGCTCGGTCAGGGACAGCCGCCGCCCTTCCTTGACCAGCAGCGGAAAGCCCGCCTCTTCTTCCAGCGTCGCCAGCAGGCGGCTGACCTGTGACGCGCTGCGATGGATGCGCAGCGATGCCTCGGCAATGCTGCCGCCTTCGACAAAGGCGCGCAGCGCCTCCAGGGCCATGAAGTTCAAGATGCGTCTCCAGACAGTTGCGAGATATGCAAGTTTTATGCCGAATTTCGACATTGACGCACATTACCCCTCGTCCTGACAATGGCCCTGCCGATGGCGCTCAACGATGGCGCCGTCGTAAAAACAGCAAGGGGAATTCCATGAACGCAGTACACCGACTGGCCGCCGCGGCCGCACTTTGCCTGGGCCTGGCCGGCGGGACGCAAGCCGCGGATGCCTACCCGTCCAAACCCGTCAAGGTCATCGTCCACACCCTGCCCGGCGCGTCGTCCGACGTGCTGGCGCGCGCCGTCAGCAAGGCCATGGGCGAGCAGCTGGGGCAGTCTTTCGTGGTGGAAAACCGCTCGGGCGCCGGCGGCGCGATCGGCGTGGATGCCGTGGCCAAGGCGGCGCCGGACGGCTATACGCTGCTGGCCGGCGCGTCCAGCGCGATGGTGATGCTGCCCATCGTGCTGAGCCGCAAGCTGCCGTACGACGAGAACAAGGACTTCGCGCCGATCGGCATCATTTCGCGGTCGCCGTTCGTGCTGGTGGCCAGCAAGGCGTCGGGCATCCGCAGCGTGCAGGACCTGATCGCCCGCGCCAAGGCCGAACCGGGCAAGCTCACCTACGGCAGCGCCGGCCCCGGCACCAATCCGCACCTGCTGGGCGAACTGTTGAGCCAGTTGGCCGGCATCCAGCTGTCGCACATTCCGTACAAGGGGCCGGCGGCGGCCGAATCCGACCTGATCGGCGGCACCATCGACATTCTGTTCGATACGCCGTCGTCCGCCCTGCCCTACGTGAAGTCGGGCAAGACGGTGGCCATCGCCGCCACCAGCGACGCCCGCGTGGCCGAGGCGCCGGACGTACCGACCGTGGCCGAACTGGGCTATCCCAGCCTGACGCTGTACGGCTGGACGGCGCTGTATGCGCCGGCCGGCACGCCGCCCGCGGTGGTGGAGAAGCTGCAGGGCGCCCTGCGGCAGGCGCTCAAGACCCCGGCGCTGCGCGAGTTCATCCTGAATTCGGGCAACGACATCCTGGACCTGTATGGCGACGACCTGCTCAAGATGCAGGTCGGCATGCAGACCTTCTGGCGCGACATCGTGAAAGCCCGCGGCATCCGCCTGGACTGAACGGCTTCTTTTCCCATCCCTGAACCGCGGCCGTCCGGCCGCGAGGACGACTCCCATGAAGATCAAGATCCGGCTCGCCGTGCGCGACTGGGATTACATCGTGCCGCTCGCACTCGGTGACGTCACCGTCCCCGGCATCGACCTCGACGTCCATCGCGTAGGTACCCTGCCCGACGACCTGGCGAGCGACCCGCGCTTCGATGCGGGCGAGATGTCGATGAGCCGGTACTGCCTGGGCCGCGCCCGGGGCCGCACCGACATCGTCGGCGTGCCGCATTTCCTGATGCGTGGCTTTCGCCACCGCTGCATCATTACCGCGCGGTCCAGCGGCATCACCCGGCTGGACCAGTTGGCCGGCGCCCGCATCGGCATGACCGGCTGGCAGGATTCGGGCAACACCTGGACGCGCGCGCTGCTGCGACGCGAGGGCATCGGCGTGGACGACGCCCGCTGGCAAGTGGGCCGCCTGACCGGCGCGCATCCCATCACCGACCGCCTGGGCGGCTTTGGCCGGCCCGGCGTGATCGAGGCGGCGCCCGGCGAACGGCCGCTGGTGGACCTGCTGCGCAGCGGCGAACTGGACGCGGTGTTCACGCCCTTCATGCCCGACGGCTTCTTCGATGCCGGCTCGGACCTGCGCCAATTGCTGCCGGCCTGCCGCGACAGCGAGGTGGATTACTTCCGTCAGGTGGGCTACGTGCCGGGCATCCATCTGCTGGGCATCAAGCCCGCGCTGGCCTGCGCCCACCCGTGGATCGCGCAGGCGCTGAGCGAAGCGCTGGACGCGTCCGCCACGCTGTGGCTGGACAAGCGCCGCAAGTATGCCGACACCACGCCCTGGATTCTGGACGAGCTGATCCAGACCTCGCGCGACCTGCCCGCCGGCTGGAACCGCAACGGGCTGGAGCCGAATCGGAAGATGATCGCCGACTTCGCCACCGAACTGCATGCGCAGCAACTGACCGATCGCGTCATGACGCCGGACGCGCTGTTTCCGCGCGCGCCCTGAACGCCGATCGACGCCTCAAGAACCACCGCCAAGGAATCGCCATGAAAATCGCCCTGGGGCAATTCGCCGTCCACCCGACCTGGGAAGACAATGCCCGCCTTTGCCAAGACCTGATCCGCCGCGCAGCCGCCGCCGGCGCCGACCTGCTGGTGCTGCCCGAGGGCATCCTGGCCCGCGACATCGCCGACCCCGACCTGGTGCGCCGCGCCGCCCAGCCGCTGGACGGTCCGTTCCTGTCGCAACTGCTGGACGCCTCGCGTGCGCTGGACCTGACCGTCATCATGACCGTGCACACGCCGGCCGACGGGGGCCGCGTCTGGAACACGCAGGTGGCGCTGCGCCGTGGCGAGATCATCGCCCAGTACCGCAAGCTGCACCTGTACGATGCATTTTCGATGCAGGAGTCCGTCAACGTGGTGCCGGGGTCGGACGTGCCGCCGCTGGTGCCGGTGGCCGGCATGCAGGTGGGCATGATGACCTGCTACGACCTGCGCTTTCCCGAGCTGGCGCGGCGTCTGGCGCTGGATGGCGCCGACGTGCTGGTGGTGCCGTCGGCCTGGGTCAAGGGGCCGCTGAAGGAAGCGCACTGGGCGGTGCTGAGCACCGCGCGGGCGCTGGAGAACACCTGCTACGTGGCGGCCGTGGGCGAATGCGGGCCGCGCAATATCGGCGCCAGCATGGTGGTGGACCCGCTGGGAGTGGTGATCGCCGAGGCGGGCGAGCAGGCCACGCTGCTGTTCGCCGACCTGGATCCCGCACGGATCCGCCATGCGCGCGAGGTGCTGCCGGTATTGAAGAACCGGCGCTTCGCGCGGCCGGAACTGGCTTAGCGGTTAGCGGCCGCACCCGGGCGAAGGCACGCCAGCATCGGCGCCGCTCGGCATCGACGGCGAGCGATGCGCTATCTCAAGACGTTGCGCACGAACCGCAGCGGGGTGTCGCCATCGTTGCGATACGCATACGGCTGGGCGCTGCTGTAAATGACGAAATCGTTGGCCGCCACCTGCCGGGCCACGCCCGACAATTCCAGCTGCAGCATGCCTTCCATCACGTAGACCATCTCGTGCCAGCCAGGCGGATCGGGCTCGGCCACGTAGGTCTCGCCCGGCGCCAGCACCCACAGCCATAGCTGCGCCTCGCAACTGGCGGGGGCCGCGCCCAGCAGCACCGCCTGGCTGCCCGGGCGCTTGCCGCGCCAGGCGCGCGCCTCGATGCGGCGGCGTTCCCGCGTCGGGTCACTGACCAGGTCCACGAACCCCACCCCCAGCCCATGCGCCAGCTTGTCCAGGCTGGACAGGCTGATGTTGGCCGTGCCGGCTTCCAAGCCTGCGATCATGCGGCGGCTGATGCCGGACGCATCGGCCAGCGCGGTCTGGCTCAGGCCCGACGCCTTGCGCAACCGTTTGAGGTTGGCCCCGACGTGGGTGAGGACATCGCGGTCGGAATTGGTGATGTGCAGTATATTGCTCAAATTAGTGACACCTCAAGTCTGCCGTGAAGCCCAAATCGATGTTCGCCCTGTCGCGCCAGGAAATCGCCCTGGTGCTGGTCACCATGCTGTGGGGAAGCACTTTCCTCATTATCCATATCGCCATGCAGCATAGCGGACCGCTGTTCTTCGTGGGCCTGCGCTTCACCATCGCCGGCGCGATGTCGATGCTGCTGTTTCGCAAGCACATGGCGGGCCTGACGCGGCACGAGGCCGGCGCGGGCATCGCGATCGGCAGCGCGCTGTTCCTGGGCTACTACCTGCAGACGGTCGGGCTGCGCACCATCAGCAGCAGCCAGTCGGCGTTCATCACCGCGCTGTACGTGCCGATCGTGCCGCTGTTGCAATGGGCCGTGCTGAAACGCCCGCCTGGCCTGATGAGCTGGGTCGGCGTGGCGCTGGCCTTCACCGGCCTGGTGCTGCTGGCCGGACCCGAGGCGGGTTCCCTGCATTTCAGCCCCGGCGAAATCGCCACCCTGGCCGGCGCCGCGGCCATTGCCGCCGAGATCATCCTGATCGGCCACTTCGCCCAATCGGTGGACAGCCGCCGCGTCACCGCCGTGCAGTTGCTGACGGCGGGTCTGGTGTCGTTTGCGCTGATGCCGGTGCTGGGCGAAGGCGTGCCCCCGTTCTCGTGGCTGTGGGCCGGTGCGGCCATCGGCCTGGGCCTGGCCAGCGCAGTGATCCAGCTGACGATGAACTGGGCGCAGAAGTCGGTGTCGCCGACCCGCGCCACCGTGATCTACGCGGGCGAACCGGTGTGGGGCGGCATTGTCGGCCGGCTGGCCGGCGACCGCCTGCCCGCGCTGGCCTTGGTGGGCGCCGCGCTGATCGTGGCCGGGGTGCTGGCCAGCGAAGTGAAGTTCAAGCGCAAGCCGAAACGCAAGCTGCGCGAAGCCTGACGGCTGCGGCGACGGGCTTGGCGCCGAGGTCTGGCGCCGGGGCCGCCGCCCCGGTCCGATCAGCCCGCCTGTTCCAGGAACGCCTGCAACGCCGGTACGGTATTGAGCACATGACGGCGCATCGCCGCTTCGCACCGGTCGGGATCGCGCGTTTGCAGCGCGTCGATCAGTTCCTGGTGCGACTCGCGCACTCGCAGCACGCGGCCCGGCTGGGCCGCCCACAGGCGCATATAGGGTTCGACCACCGAATGCAGCTCTGAAATCTGGCGCAGCAGGCGCGGCTGCTGGCAGAAACTGCACAGGTATTCGTGGAAATCGCGATGCGCGGTGGTCCAGTCCAGGTAATCGCCCGACCCTTGCTCCAGCTGGTCGAGCATGCTGGCCAGGCGGCGCACGTGTTCGGCGCTCATGTTCAGCACGGCGTTGCGCATGGCCAGGCCTTCGAGCACCGAACGCATCTCGAAGACCTCAAGCATTTCCTGCTGGTTCAGGCCGCGCACCACGGCGCCGCGATTGGCGCGGATGTCCACCAGCCCTTCGGATGCCAGCCGGCGCAAGGCGCCGCGCACCGGCATGCGGCTGGTGCCGATTTCGCTGGCGATGACGTCCGGGACGAGCCGGTGCCCGGGCGGGTAGTTGCCCAGCCGGATCTCGCGTTGCAGGTGCAGGTACGCCTCTTCTTCGGCGCTGACGGCTGTCTTCTGGAATTGCAGCATCTTCGTCCCCGGGGTTTCGCAAAGGCGCCATGATAGATAAACGCAAAAATAACACAAATTGGATCCAGTGATCCATGGATGCAAATCCCTATGGCCGAGGCCGGCCGGGTCGCGTCAAATCCAGTCCTGGCGCGCCGACCGTGCGCGCCCGCCGCAACGCAACGGGCGACAGACCCGGCCGGCGCAACCGCCTGGCTACATAGCCTGATTACTTCGCGATCAAGGGGAATCCATGCAATTTCGTCTCATCCGGGCCTTGGGCTGCGCCGCCGCCCTGGCCTTCACCGCCCAGGCGGGCGCCCAGAGCGCCTCCGCCGCCACCGACTGGCCGCAGCATCCCGTGCGCATCGTGGTGCCGTTCCAGGCCGGTTCGGCCACCGACCTGATTTCGCGCCAGCTGGGCGCGGCGCTGTCCACCGAACTGGGCCAGCCCTTTGTGGTGGAAGCACGCCCCGGCGCCGCCGCCGCGATCGGCAGCGCCTCGGTGGCGCGGTCGGCCCCCGACGGCTACACGCTGCTGATGGGCGGCCCGGCCGCGATCGTCACCAACCGCTTCCTGCAAAAGCGCCTGGCCTACGACCCGGACGCCTTCGCGCTGGTGTCGATGGTGGCCTACACGCCCAACATCCTGCTGGCCAATCCGCAGCAGCCGTTCAAGACGCTGCCCGAAATGGTGGCCTACGCCCGCGCCAACCCCGGCAAGCTGACCTATGCCTCGTTCGGCACGGGCACCACCTCGCACATGGCCGGCGAAATGCTCAAGTCGGTGGCCGGCATCGACATCCTGCACGTGCCGTACAAGGGCGCCGGCGAAGCCATTCCGGCACTGCTGAGCGGCCAGGTGTCGATGTACTTCGACACCATCATGACCGGCCTGCCGCAGGTCAAGAGCGGCGCGCTGCTGGCCCTGGGCATGTCGAATTCGCAGCGCTCGGTGCTGGCGCCCGACATTCCCACCATCGCCGAGCAAGGCTACGCCGGCTACGACATTGCCCCCTGGTACGGCCTGGTGGCGCCGGAAGGCACCCCGGCCCCCGTGCTGGACAAGCTGAACCGCGCCGTCAACAAGGTGCTTGCAGACCCCGTGCTGCGCGGTAAGCTGGCCGAAGCCGGCGCCGAGCCCCGGGGCGGCAGCCGCGAGGAATTCGCCGCCTTCATCAAGGCCGAAATTCCGCGCACCAAGCAACTGATCGACCAGGCCGGCATCACGCCGCAGTAAACCTCCTTAGAAAACCTTGCCCATGTCTTCCCCCTTCGATTGGTCTTTCCCCTACGCTTCCCGAAAAATGCCGGTGCTGGCCGCCAACGCGGTCGCCACCAGCCAGCCGCTGGCGGCGCAAGCGGGGCTGCGCATGCTGCTGGCCGGCGGCAATGCCGTGGACAGCGCCATCGCCACCGCCATCGCGCTGACGGTCGTCGAACCCGTGATGAACGGCATCGGCGGCGACATGTTCGCGCTGGTCTGGCACGAAGGGCGGTTGCATGGCTTGAATTCCAGCGGCTGCGCGCCGGCCGCCTGGACGCCCGAGTACTTCGCCGGACGCGAGGCCATGCCGGCCACGGGCTGGGGCACGGTCACCGTGCCGGGCCAGGTGGCGGGCTGGAAGGCCCTGTCGGACCGCTTCGGCAAGCTGCCGTTCGCCACGCTGTTCGAACCGGCGATCGCCTACGCCGAAGACGGCTTTCCCGTCAGCCCCACCATCGCCCGCCAGTGGGCCACCCAGATGCCCAAGCTGGCGCACGAGCCAGGCTTTGCCGAGGCCTTCCTGCCGCAGGGCCGCGCGCCGCTGCCCGGCGAATGGTGGCGCTTTCCCGACCAGGCCCGCACCTTGCGCGAGATCGCCGAAAGCGGTGGCGACAGCTTCTACCGCGGCGCGCTGGCCGCCAGGATCGCCGACTTCGCGGCCCGCTCGGGCGGCGCGCTGACCGCCGACGACCTGGCCGAGCACCGCCCCGAATGGGTCGAGCCGATCTCGCAATCGTTCCGCGGCTACGAACTGCACGAAATCCCGCCCAATGGCCAGGGCATCTCGGCGTTGATGGCGCTGGGCATGCTGGAACGATTCGACCTGGAATCCATGGGCCGCGACAGCGCCGACTACTACCACGTCAGCATCGAAGCCATGAAGCTGGCGTTCGCCGACCTGCACCACCACGTCGCCGACCCGCGCCACATGCGCACCGACGCGCGCGCCCTGCTCGACCCGGCCTACCTGGCCGAGCGCGCCCGCCTGATCTCGATGGACCGCGCCGCCGTGCCGGTGGCCGGCACGCCCGCCACCGGCGGCACGGTCTACCTGACCACCGCCGACGCCGGCGGCACCATGGTGTCGTTCATCCAGTCCAACTACCACGGCTTCGGGTCGGGCGTGGTGGTGCCGGGCACCGGCATCAGCCTGCACAACCGCGGCCTGAACTTCGTGCTGACGCCCGGCCACGCCAACCAGGTCGCGCCGCGCAAGAAGCCGATGCACACCATCATCCCCGCCTTCGTCACGCGCGGCGGCGAACCGGTGATGTCGTTCGGCGTGATGGGCGGCTCGATGCAGGCGCAGGGCCACCTGCAAATGGTGACGCGCCTGGCGGCCTTCGGCCAGAACCCGCAGGCGATGAGCGATGCGCCACGCTTCCGGGTCGAGAAAGGCCCGGTGGTCAACGTCGAAGCGCACCTGCCGGACGACGTGGTGCAGACGCTGCGCCAACGCGGCCACAACGTGGCGGTGGCGCCGACCGACAGCCTGGAATTCGGCTCGGCCCAATTGATCTGCCGGCTGCCGCAAGGCGGCTACGTGGCGGCGTCGGACTCGCGCCGCGACGGGCAGGCGGTGGGGTTCTAAACGAACGGCACGCTGCGCCGGCTTGCGTCGGCCAGCGTCACGCCTGGCCGGCCGAAGGGGGCGATACGGGCCACGAAGCACGCTTTATCGGTCATATGGGCGACGCGGCGCAGGGCGATACTGGCACGCTGATCCCCACACAGGTTCTGCCTGCCGGTTCCATGACTTTGCTTTCGTCCGCCTGCGGATTCCCGCAGCAGGCCATCCGTTGGTCCACCCACTTGGCCGCCCGCCGGCGCACCTCGTTGGCGCGCGCCCTGGCGCTGGCCGCCACGCTCCTGGCGACCTCGCTTGTCCCCGCCGCCCGGGCCGCCCTGCCCATGGCCGTGGACGGCCAGCCGCTGCCGTCGCTGGCGCCGATGCTCGAACGCGTCACCCCCGCCGTCGTCAACATTTCCGCCCAGGGCGACAGCCGCCAGGCGCCCGGCATCGGCCAGGCCGCCGGGGCCGGCCGCCAGAGCATCGGCTCGGGCGTCATCGTCGATGCCACCCAGGGCAACATCCTGACCAATCACCACGTGGTGCGCGGCGCCACGTCCATCCGCGTCTCGCTGCAGGACGGCCGCAGCTTCACCGCCACGGTCGTCGGCAGCGACCCCGACACCGACCTGGCGGTGCTGCGCATTCCGCCCGACAAGTTGCAGGCGTTGACCCTGTCGGACTCCAGCGACCTGCGCGTCGGCGACTTCGTGGTCGCCATCGGCGACCCCTACGGCCTGGGCCAATCGGCCTCGTCGGGCATCGTGTCGGCGCTGGAACGCTCCAGCCTGCGCGCGGCCGGCTACCAGAACTTCATCCAGACCGACGCGTCCATCAACCCCGGCAACTCGGGCGGCGCGCTGGTCAACCTGAACGGCGAACTGGTCGGCATCAACACCATGATCTACACGCCGTCCGGCGGCAACGTCGGCATCGGCTTCGCCATCCCGTCCAACCTGGCCGGCGAAGTCATGCGCCAGTTGCTGCAACACGGCCAGGTACAACGCGGCGGGCTGGGGCTGGACACCGTCGACGTCACCCCGCGCAACGCCCGCCAGCTGGGACTGGCGCCGGGCACGACGGGCGTGGCGGTGGCGCGCGTGGCGGACGGTTCGCCGGCGCAGCAGGCCGGCGTGCAGGCGCGTGACCAGATCCTGGCGGTGGATGGCAGGTCCATCGGCACCAGCGCCCAATTGCGCAATGCCGAAGGGCTGCTGCCGGTGGGCAAGCAGGTGCGGCTGACGCTGCTGCGCGCCGGCCAGCGCACCGAAGCCGTGCTGCGCATCGAACCGGAAAAGAACGAACGGCTGCACGGCGGCTCTCTTGACGCACGGCTGAACGGCGTGGAATTCACCGAGATCGGCCGCGAACAGCGGCTCAAGGGCAACGACGGCGTGGCCGTCAGCGCCACCTACCCCGACCGCGGGCCGGTCGCGGCGCGGATGCAGCGCGGCGACGTCATCATCGGCGTCAACCAGCGCCCGGTCAGCCGGCTGGCCGACCTGCGCGGGCTGCTGGCGGGCGCCGCGCCGGGGCAGCCGCTGCTGCTGACGCTGGTGCGCGGACAGGCCATGTACACCTTGCAGATCAACTAGCGCCCACCGTCGTATGGCGGCAACGGGGTGCCCCCGGCGCCTGGCTGCCGGCTCACGCCAGGCCGCCTGGCAGGCGATAATCGCGGCTCCCCTGTCCCGCCGTTGCCGTTCCGATGCCTTTTTCCGACGCCACCCTTGCCCTCTGGGCCATTTCCGCCCTGGCGATCGTCGGCATTCTGCTGCGCCCCTGGAACCTGCCCGAATACGTCTGGGCGGGCGGCGCGGCCTTGCTGGTCACGGCGACCGGCCTGGTTCCCTGGCAGGCGGCGCTGGGCGCGGTCGGCAAGGGCCTGGACGTCTACCTGTTCCTGATCGGCATGATGGTGCTGGCCGAGCTGGCCCGCCAGCAGGGGCTGTTCGACTGGCTGGCCATGGTGGCCGCGCGCCACGCCCGCGGCTCGGCGCGGCGCCTGTTCGACCTGGTGTTCCTGGTGGGCATCCTGGTCACCGTGTTCCTGTCCAACGACGCCACCGCCGTGGTGCTGACCCCGGCCGTGTATGCGGCGGCCAAGGCCGCCGGCGCACGCCCGCTGCCCTACCTGTTCATCTGCGCCTTCATCGCCAACGCCGCCAGCTTCGTCCTGCCGATCTCCAACCCTGCCAACCTGGTGGTGTACGGCAGCCAGATGCCGCCGCTGCTCGACTGGCTGCGGCAGTTCACCCTGCCGTCGGTGGCCGCCATCGCCCTGACCTATCTGGCGCTGCGCTACACCCAGCGCGACGCCCTGCGCCAGCCCCTGCAGGCCGACATCCCGGCGCAGCCGCTGAGCGCCGGGGCGCGTCTGACCGGCCTGGGCATCATTCTGACCGCCATCGTGCTGATGCTGGCGTCCGCGTTCAATGCCGACCTGGGCCTGCCCACCTTCATCGCCGGCCTGGCCACCGCGGCGGGCATCCACCTGCGCCAGCGCATCAGCCCGATGCCGGTGCTGCGCCACGTGGCCTGGGGCGTGCTGCCGATGGTGGCGGGCCTGTTCGTGCTGGTCGAAGGCCTGGCCTTGAGCGGCGCGATCGACGCGCTGGCGCGGGCGCTGGTGCAACTGGCCAGCCAGTCCGCCGGGCAGTCGCTGTGGGGCGCCGGCATCGTGTCGGCACTGGCCAGCAACCTGATCAACAACCTGCCCGCGGGCCTGATCGCCGGCTCGGTCGGCCAGATCGCCCACCTGCCCGCGCAGACCACCGGCGCGCTGCTGATCGGCGTGGACCTGGGGCCCAACCTGTCCATCACCGGCTCGCTGGCCACGCTGCTGTGGCTGATCGCCGTGCGGCGCGAAGGCCAGCACGTCAGCGGCCTCGCCTTCCTGAAGCTGGGCGCGCGGGTGATGCCGCCCGCGCTGCTGGGCGCCTTGCTGGCCCTGGCGCTGGCGGGCGGCTAGCGGCATCGCGCCGGGCTGACCCGGATATCCAGGGCAACCGTTGCCTTGGCGCCCCCGCCGCCCCGCCATCGCCTACGGCTGCGCCAGCAGGCGCTGGATCTCGGCCTCGGTCTCGGCATAGCGCCCCTCGCCGAAATGGCGATAGACGACGTTGCCCTGCTTGTCGATCAGGTAGAACGCCGGCCAGTACTGGTTGCGGTACGCGTCCCAGGTCTTGTACTGGTTGTCCTGCGCCACCGGATACTCGATGCCGAAGCGCTTGATGGCGTCCGCCACGTTCTTGGTGCTGCGCTCGAACGGAAACTCCGGCGTGTGCACGCCCACCACCACCAGGCCCTGGTCCTTGTATTTCTGGTGCCACTGCTTCACGTACGGCAGGGTGTTGATGCAGTTGATGCAGGTGTAGGTCCAGAAATCGACCAGCACCACCTTGCCGCGCAGGCCGGCCTGCGTCAGCGGTTCGCTGTTCAGCCAGGTCTGGATGCCGGTGAATTCCGGCGCGGGGGCCGACGCCGGGGCGGCGGCCTGGGCGGCCGAGCCGATCAACAGGCCGGCCAGCGCCAGCTTGACGGAAACGAGGGCCCGGCGGGCCGGCAGGCGGATGGACATCATGGTTACTCTCCTTGCAGGGTCGCGATAACCCAGGGGAACACGAAGACCCGGTGGGGTCACGAAAACAGACGGCTGATCCAGGCATAGGCCAGCACGTCGTACTGGAAATAGATGGCGGCGGCCGAGGCCACCAGCAGCACGCCGAAGGCACGCTGCAAACGCACGGCATGACGGGCGATGGCGCGCACGCGGCCGGCGGCGAAGCTGCCGCCATAGGCGATCGCCAGCATGGGAATGCCCGCGCCCAGCCCATAGGCCAGCAGCAACAGGCTGGACTGCCCCAGGTCTTCGGCACGCGCCGCCAGCACCAGGATCGACGCCAGCACCGGGCCGGCGCAGGGCGTCCAGACGGCGCCCAGCGACATGCCTAGCACGAAGCCGCCGGCATTGCCATCACCGCCCCTGCCGCCCAGGCCGATCACGCCCTGCAACGGTCCGGCCAGCCGCGCCGCCAGCCAGTCATAAGGCCGTGGCCAGATGCGTGCCACGCCAAACAGCGCCAGCAGCGCCACCGACACCGCGCGCACCGCCTCGTGGGCCGATTCGACGGCATGGGTCAGCAGGCTGAGCGCGATGCCCAGCCCCGAAAACGCCAGCACGAAGCCCAGCACGATGTACAGGGGCCGCCACCGGCCCGACCGTTCGACGGCGCTGCCCAGCAGAATGGGCAACAGCGGCAGCACGCAGGGCGAGGCCACCGTCAGCATGCCGGCGCCCAGCGCAAGAGGGGTGTTGATCAGGGTCATGATGCGGCGGTCCGTTCCGTGTCGATGACCGCATTGAACGCGCGCCGCGTATCCGCCCTGTGCCCGGAACGCGGCTTTTTGCACCGCTTTTGTATCCGCCCCGGGCCTGCATACACTACGACACACTTCGCCGGGCGGGCGGGGCTATAACGTGCCGGACACCCTTGCTGGAGCTGCACGCATGCCCCCCCTTCGCCTCCCCATCACGCCCCACAAGCCCCCCGCCGGCAATCGCCTGCGCCGCCTGTTCGCCATGCTGGCATTGCTGGCCGGCGGCCTGGGCGCCGAAGCCGTGCAGCCCGGCCCGTGCCAACTGATCCACGACAGCCAGGTCCGCCGCCGCGAGCAGCCCGATGAGTAGAATGAGCCCACTGTCGAAACGCCGCCGCCAGACGGCCTTTCCGTTTCCTCCGCACGGGTAAGCCATGGACCCCATAGACCACATCCTGATCGTCGACGACGACCGCGAGATCCGCGAGCTGGCCGGCAACTTCCTCAAGAAGAACGGCCTGAACGTCACCCTGGCCGCCGACGGCCGCCAGATGCGCTCGCTGCTCGAAAGCCTGACCGTCGACCTGATCGTGCTGGACATCATGATGCCCGGCGACGACGGCCTGGTGCTGTGCCGCGAGCTGCGCGCCGGCAAGCACCGCCGCACTCCCATCCTGCTGCTGACCGCGCGCGACGAAGACATGGATCGCGTGCTCGGCCTGGAAATGGGCGCCGACGACTACCTGGTCAAGCCCTTCGTGGCGCGCGAGCTGCTGGCGCGCATCAAGGCCATCCTGCGCCGCACCCGCATGCTGCCGCCCAACTTCCAGGTCACCGAGCCGGGCCGCGAAGTGCGCTTCGGCACCTGGACGCTGGACACCACCGCGCGCCACCTGCTGGACGCCGAAGGCACCATCGTGTCGCTCAGCGGCGCCGAATACCGGCTGTTGCGCGTGTTCCTGGACCACCCGCAGCGCGTGCTCAACCGCGACCAGTTGCTGAACCTGACGCAAGGGCGCGACGCCGATTTCTTCGGCCGCTCGATCGACCTGCTGGTCAGCCGGCTGCGCCAGCGCCTGCGCGAAGACGCGCGCGAACCCCTGTACATCAAGACCGTGCGCAGCGAAGGCTATGTGTTCGCCGCGCAGGTCGACGTATCCGAGGCGCCGTAGATGGCCTGGGTTCCAGCGCTGCGCCGCTGGCCTCGCACCCTGGCCAGCCGGCTGTTCCTGATCTTCCTGGTGGGCCTGGTGCTGGCCCACGCGCTGTCGTTCTCGCTGCTGTTCTACGAACGCTACCAGTCCGCCAAGAGCGTCATGCTGGACAACCTGGAACGCGACGTGGTGGTGGCGCTGGCCATCCTGAACCGCCTGCCCGCCGCCGAGCGCGCCGATTGGCTGCCGCGCCTGGCCAGCAGCAACCGCCAGTACCTGCTGGGCCCCGGCGATTTCGACCGCCCTTTGCAGACGCCGGCCGCCGAGGGCGTGCGCGATTCGATCCAGGCCGCACTGAACGGCGCCTATCCACTGGCCTTCGGCACCGTGGGCGACGACCCCAAGCACATCCAGGTGCGCGCCCTGCTGGCCGACGGGCAGCCCGTCACGCTCGACATCCACATGGCCGTCATGCCGCTGGCGGTATGGCTGCCGGTAGTGCTGGCAGCGCAACTGGCGCTGCTGATCCTGTGCGCCTGGCTGGCCGTGCGCCTGGCGATTCGCCCGCTGACCCACCTGGCCGGCGCCGCCGACGCCATGAGCCCCGACCGCCAGAGCCCGCGCCTGGCCGAAGACGGGCCGGCCGAAGTGGCGCAGGCGTCCGCCGCGTTCAACGCCATGCAGGACCGCATCGCCGCCCACCTGGCCGAACGCATGCAGATCCTGGGCGCGATCTCGCACGACCTGCAAACGCCGATCACCCGCATGAAGCTGCGGTCCGAATTCATGGACGACTCCATCGACCGCGACAAGCTCACGCACGATCTCCAGGAAGTCGAACAACTGGTGCGCGACGGCCTGGCCTATGCCCGCAGCGCGGGCGCCGCCACCGAACCCGCCGTGCGCATCGACCTGGACGCCTTCCTGGACAGCCTGGTGTGCGACTACGCCGACATCGGCAAGCCGGTCACGCTGCAAGGCCACTGCCCCGCGCCATGGCAGACGCGGCCGCGCGCGCTGCGCCGCGTGCTGGGCAACCTGATCGACAATGCCCTGAAATTCGGCGGTGCGGCCGAAGTCGTCATGGGCGCGACCGAGGGCGGCGGCGTGTCGATCCGCGTGCTGGACCGCGGCCCCGGCATTCCCGATGACCAGCTGCAGGCGGTGCTGCAGCCCTTCTACCGACTGGAAGGCTCGCGCAACCGCGACAGCGGCGGCACCGGCCTGGGGCTGGCCATCGCGCAGCAGCTGGTGGGCATCCTGGAGGGCGAACTGCGGTTGAAGAACCGCGAGGGCGGCGGGCTGGAAGCGGAGATACGGCTCAAGCCGTCGGCTTGAGCCTTCGATCAGGCAATCGAGAATTCCACGTCGATATTGCCGCGGATGGCGCCCGAATACGGGCAGGTCTGATGCGCCGTTTCCACCAGCTGGCGCTGCTGCTCGGCGGGCAGGCCCGGTAGCGAGATGTGCAGGTTGACGCCCAGCGCATAGGTCGCGCCGCCGTCGGTCTTGCCCAGCGACACTTCGGCATCCACCGCCACCTCGCGCGGCACGGTGATGCCCAGCTTGGCGCCGGCCAGCTGCATGGCGCCGATGAAGCAGGCCGAATAGCCGATGCCGAACAATTGCTCGGGATTGGTGCCCGGGCGCCCCGACCCCGGTGGGCTGAGCGGCAGCGTCAGCGCGCCGTCGTCGGTGCGGCCGGCGCCCTCGCGCCCACCGGTGGTGTGGGTGCGAGCGGTGTACAGAACGGTTTCCAGCGGTTTGGCCATGATGGGCTCCTTGTAGGACATGCGGGGGGAAAAGCACGGCGTCGTGCAAACTGAGAGCCTGCATTCCAACAAGCCGCTGTATCCTGCATGTGTCCGCACCCCGCGAAGTTTGCGTCGTACTGTATCGGCGCTCCCCTATTGCCGTCCCACCCACCCCATGAAACGAGCGATCATCATCGGCGCCACCTCCGGCATCGGCCGCGCGCTGGCCAAACAGCTGGCCCGCGAAGGCTACGCCCTGGGCCTGGTCGGCCGCCGCGGCGAGCTGCTGGACAGCCTGCGCGCCGACCTGCCGGGCACGACTGTGCACACCCTGGTGCTGGACGTGGCCCGCGACGCCGACGCCATGGCCGCGCTGCGCGACCTGATCGCCCGCATGGAAGGGCTGGACCTGTGCATCATCAGCGCCGGCGTGGGCTTTCTGAACACGGACCTGGATTGGGACAAGGAATCCGACACCATCGGCATCAACGTGCACGGCTTCGCGGCCATGGCCAACGTCGCGCTGCGGCATTTCATCCTGCATCGCAAGGGGCACCTGGTAGGCATTTCGTCGGTGGCGGCGTTGCGCGGCAGCGGCGCCGCGCCGGCCTACAACGCGTCCAAGGCCTTCGTGTCGAACTACCTGGACGGGTTGCGGCAGAAGGTCAGGCATTTGAAGCTGCCCATCGCGGTGACCGACGTGCGCCCCGGATTCGTGGCCACCGCCATGGCGCAAGGCAGCGGCCTGTTCTGGGTAGCCTCGCCGGAAAAAGTCGCCAGGCAGATCGCCCACGCCATCCGGCTGCGCAAGCGGCGCGTCTATGTCACACGGCGCTGGGCGTTGATTGCCGCGCTGCTCAAGCTGATGCCGTAGAGGTCAGCGGGCATACGGCATCAGTGCCGACGCATCGAGCAAGACGCCGGCACATGCCGCCCGGCCTACAGGAACGTGCGCGTTCCCCACCAGCCGGGCAGCAGCAGCGCCGCCGCCCACAAGAACGCCGATGCCCAGTTGGCCACCTGAAACGCCGCCGCCCGCATGCCGCAGATGCCGGCAATCATCGGCACGGTGGCGCGCAGCGGCCCGAAAAAGCGGCACAGCACGATGCTCAGCACGCCCCATTTCTGGATGAACAGGGTACTGCGATGCAGCAGCTCGGGGCGCTTGCGCAGCGGCTTGCTGCGCATCAGGCTGGGGCCAAACCATACGCCCGCGGCAAATTGCACCCAGTCGCCCAGCGCCGCGCCCACCGAGATCGCCAGCCATACCGCCACGAAGTTGGCATCGCCCAGCCCCAGGATGGCGCCGATCGACAGCAGCAGCGCCGTGCCGGGTATCACCAGCGCCACCAGCGGCAGCGATTTCAGGAAGGCGAAGACAAAGCCCATCGGCGCCAGCCAGTTCGCGTGGGTCTTGGCGAAGTCCACCATCGAGTCCTGCAAGGCATGGAACGTCTCGAACATCAGACGATCACATCGCGCAGCCCGCGTGGCCGGCGTCGCACCAGGCTGGCCAGGTGCTCCAGCGCCTGCGCCAGTTCCTGGCGGTCGGGAATGCTGCCCAGCGAAATGCGGATGGCATTGGGTGCACCCGGTCCCTGGTGGAACACGTCCGACGACGTCACGCTCAGGCCTTCATCGCGGGCCACGCGTTCCAGGTCGGCCGCCGTCCAGCGGTCCGGCAGCGCCTGCCACAGGTGGATGCCCGCCGCCGCCGCCGGAAACGGCCCCGGCAGCAGTTGGCGCGCCAGGCGCTGGCGCGCGTGGGCTTCGGCGCGCACGCCATCCAGGATCTGCTGTGCCATGCCGCTGGCGATCCATTGCGTGGTCAGCACGCCCATCAGCGGCGCGGCCATGACCGCGAACGACCGCATGGCCGCCAGCACATTGCGGCGGCCGTCCTGGTCGGGCGTCAGCACGAAGGCCGTGCGCAGCCCCGGGGTCAGCGTCTTGGCCAGCGTGGCAATGTGGAACACCGATGCAGGCGCCAGGCTGGCCAGCGCCGGCGGCGCATCGTCCAGGAACAGCGAATAGGGATCGTCCTCGATGATGCGCACGCCACAGGCCGCGGCCGAACGCAGCAGGTCGCGGCGGCGCGCGGCGCTCATGGTGTGCGCCGTGGGGTTCTGCAACGTCGGATTCAGGTAGACCAGGCGGGCGCCGTCGCGGCAGGCGCGTTCCAGGCCGGCCGGCGTCATGCCGTCGGCGTCCGTCTCGGCCACCAGTATCCGGCGGCCCAGTTGCTGGGCCGCCGTCAGCAGACCGGGGTACACCAGCGGTTCGGCCACGATGCCGTCGCCCGGCCGGCTATAGGCCAGCATCACCGCGGCCAGCGCCGCCTGGGCGCCGGGGCACACCAGTACGCGGTCCGGGTCCACCCGGCCCACCGACTGCGCCAGCCACTGCGCGCCGGCCTCGCGTTCGGCCTGCCCGCCGCCTGCCTGGTGGTAGGTCATCATCACGCCCACGTCGTGGCGTTCCATCGCCTTGGCCAGGCCACGCCGCAGCAGGTCCTGCAGATCGCAGCCCAGCGGCAACGGCGGCATGTTCATGCCCAGGTCCAGCATCTGCAACAGCGGCTCGTCGGCAGGCCGCGCGATGAAGGTGCCCAGGGGGCCGCGCGGTTCGATCAAGCCGCGCTGGCCCGCTTCGGCGTAGGCGCGCGTCACCGTCGTCAGGTCCACGCCCAGGTGCTGGGCCAGGCCGCGCTGGGGTGGCAGGCGGTCGCCGGGCTGCATGCGGTTGTCGGCCACCGCGCTGTCGATGAAATCGGCGATCTGGCGGTAGCGGGGCCCTGCGCCGCGCACGAACTTCAGCGGCCAGGATGCATACATATTGTCGTCATGCATGAGTTTTATCGCGGCAAAATGTCGCAATGTATGGGTGATATCAACCGACCAGTATGGCAACAAACTCCCATCAAGTCCATACATCAGGAATCTTGTACGGCTCCGCTGCCCCTTGCCAGCGCCTGCCGGCCGTTGGCGCAGGCCTTATCGCACGCCGGGGTCGGGCTGCACCAGGTGGCGCCAGGGAAATACGTCCTGGCGGAAGTGGCTGACGTAGCCGCCGCGCGGCGACTGCACCACCATGAGCCCCAGCTTGGGCCGCAGTGCCTGCAGCGCCTGCAACTGCTCCAGGTTCAGGCAGGTATTGCGCAGGTACAGCGCCCGCAAGCGCTCGCCGGTGGCACTGCGAAGCAACTGCTCATAGGCCGAAAACGGCGTGATGCAACCGGCGACGCGCGCCTGGGCCCACGTCGAGTGCAATTCCGTCGATTCCGTGAAATCCAGCGATCGCAACGCCGTCAGGTTGGTGGAGGACGCCAGGTTCTCGATGAAATCCTGCGTGTCGAATCCGCTTTCCACCACCAGCGTCTGCAAGGACGGCAACGGCACCGCAAAGAAAGACGCATCCGGTGCATTCGGCACGGTGAGCTGGGTCAGGTGCGGCGCCTTGGCCACGAACCGGGCGATGTCGCCGGCCTCTTCCATGATGGTGCCGGCCCGCTGGATCAGCACGACATTGTGGTCGGCCTGGCCGCTGGGGCGGATGGCCAGCGACTTCAATCCCGGGAAACGCACGCTGGTGTCCAGCAGCGGCGTGAATTCCCATTCGCGCGTGCCGTTGGCGCCTTCGTCAGGCCCCGTGAACGACAGCGCCACGATCGCATCGGCGACTTCCTGGTCGGCCAGGCAGGCCAGGGTCCATGCAAAAGGTTCTTCCCACGATTCGCCGAAATATTCCACCTGCAGGCCGCCGAGCAAGGGCGCGATGGACAGATACTGGTACGCCCGGCTCCACAGCGGCAGGTCCGGGGCACGGATGTCCACGTCGTCCTCGGCGCAGGCGTCAAGCGTGAATTCGTGGATGCGGCGCTGCAGGTCAAGCAGCTTGCGGTAGCCGGGGGTCGACAGCGGATGCGTAATGCGGGCGCCTTGTACGGTCAGCAAAGAACGCGGCCACGATACCCCAAACGCAGGGCATCGGCGCATGCCTCCTGCCTGCCGACATATTTTTTTCTTTGCAGCCGCCCCGCCCGAATCTTCACATTCTTTAAATCTATCGAAGAACATTCATCGATCCGCTCCCGTAGATTGCGTAGCCATTGCATCGGTTACCTCGGAGAGATCGCGCGTGTCGGACATCGTCGTCTACGTCAGAAGCCAACCCCAGCTGGGCGACCAGATCGTCGCCTTTGCCACGCTCTACCAGCTCAAGGCCTGGTGGCCCGGCAGACAGGTCAAGGTGGTCGCGCGCGACGATGTCGGCCACATCTACCGCGACCTGCCCTGGGTCGACGAATTCCAGCGCGCCCGCTGCCTGCGGGACTATGTGCGCAGCCTGACCGCGAAGACCCAGGTATCGGTCAACCTGCACCACAGCAGCGAACGCTTCGGCCTGCTCAACCTGCTGCGGCTGCCCGCCATCCGGCTGGGCTTTCGCAATGCCCGACTCAGCGACCTGGTCTGGACGCATTGCCATCGCAAGGACGAAAGCGAATACATCGGCCTGGCCAACTTGCGCCTGCTCGCCGCGTACCGGCCGCTGGATGCCGAAGCGACCGCACGGCGCTGCTTTGCCGAACTGGGCCGGCGCCATCGCCAGACCGAGCTGGGCGCAGACGTCGTCTTCATTCCGGGCGGCGGTTCGGGGCCCTTCAAGCGCTGGAGCCTGGCCCATTACCTGCGGCTGGCCGACAGCCTCAAGCCGCTGCTGGGCGCAGACATCCGCTACACCTTCGTACTGGGTCAGCAGGAAGCCCGCGAACGCGCCGAACTCGATGCCATGCGCCGCGCCGACATCCGGATCGCCTACTGTCGTCCCCTGTCGGAATTGAGCGCCATCATGCTGCGCGCGCGGCTGGTGGTGGCCAACGATTGCGGCCCGTCGCACGTGGCGCAAGCCGCCGGCGTGCCGTATGTCGGCATCTTCAACCAGTCCAACCCCGAATGGTTCTGGCGCCGCCGCGGCGCCATGGACGTCGTGCCCCGCGAGCCGCGCGCCGGCATCAACTCGATCACGCCCGACGACGTGCTGCGCGCCTGCGCCCACGTCCTGTCCCACGCCCCGACCGCCCGGGCCTGATGGCACCGGCCTTTCCCCCCTTCCCAACCCTGTGACCCCATGCGGATCCTGCATATTCTTGGCGAAAAAAGCCTGGGCGGACTTGAGTTCCGTACCTTGGAACAGGCCGCATGGCTCAACCGCCACGGCCACGCCGCGGCCATCGCCGCGCCCGCCGACAGCGCCATCAGCGAGGCCGCCTACCGCCGCGACGTCCCCACCGTGCCGATCGATTTCGGTTCGCCCTATTCCCCCCGCGCCATTCTCTCGCTGCGCCGCACCGTCAAGCTGATGGGCGTCGACATCATCGACAGCCACAGCCGCGCCGACGGCAAGACGGCCGCGCTGTGCCGCGACCTGTGCGCCGTGGTCCGCACCCGTCACTTCGCCAAGCCCATGCCCACCAGCCCGCGGCGCCGGCTCGAATGGAAGCTGGGCTGCGACCATGTCATCGCCACCAGCGACGCCGGCCGCGATGCGTTGCTGGCCGCGCGGCTGGCACGGCCCGAACACATCAGCGTGGTGGGGGAATGGGCGGGCGAAGCGTTCTTTCGCATCGTCGACAAGCCAGGGGTACGACAGCGCACACGGCGCGCGTTGAACGTGGATGCAAGCGCCTACGTGGTCTCCACGATCGGCATGCTGCGCCCCGAAAAGCGTCAGGCCGACCTGCTGCGCGTGGTGCTGCGCCTGCGCCGCCACGGGATGCCGGCCGTTGCGCTGGTGGTCGGCATGCCCACCGTCGATACCCAGCCCTACGCACAGCAATTGCGCGCGCTGGCGGTGCAGTTGGGTATCGCTGACCACGTCGTGTTTGCGGGCCACCGGATCGACGTGGCGGACATGATGCACGCGTCCGACGTGCTGCTGGTGCCTTCGGCCACCGAGGCCTGGTCGCGCGTGGTGCCGGAAGCATTTGCCGCGCGCTGCCCCGTCGTGGCCAGCAATGTCGGCGGGCTGCCTGAAATCGTGCGGCCCGGGGTTACCGGCTGGCTGGCCGAACCCGGCGACGTTGCCGGGTTTGCCGACCACATCCTGGGCATGCGCGAAGATCCCGGCCAGGTCGCCGCCACCGTGGCCCGCGCCCGCGACCACGCCGAAGCGCATTTCCGCCTGGCCAGCCAGATGGCCCACACCCTTGATGCCTACCGCCGCGCCATGGGCCGCGGCCAGCCGGCCACCGCCACGGCCTGACGCCGCGCCAGCGCACTGGAGTCAGCCCGTCGCCGATGACATCAGGGGCGGTTCGATCAGCGGCCGCGAGCCGATCCGCGGCTGCCCGGCTTGCGATCCATGGCCCGCTGCTTGGGCGCAAACGTGTTCTTCGGTGCCGGCCACCCTTTGGCGGCGGCAGGAACATCCGGCTTTTTCTGCGTGGCCGGCTTGTCTTTCTGTTCCGGGGGGGTGTCTTTCTTTTCCATGATGGCTCCTGGGTGGCACCGACGCAGCAACACGCTGCGCGGCACACCGGTGACCAGCATACGCGCTTTGCGCCGCGCCACCATAATTAGAATCTTCCAATGGTGCGGGCTGCCGCTGGCTCTCACACTGTGTGATGCATTCTCAAATCGCATCCACAGACGCCCCCCACATGAATGAACCTCTACTCAGTGAAGTCGCCGAGGAATCCCTGTTCCGCCCGGCCGCCTTGCTGGACAAGCTCCCTCCTCCAAGCGTATTGATGCTCATGCGCGAACACGGCTGGTCGGCGCTGCGCGCCTGGCGCGAAACCAACAGCCTGAGCCGGGCCGAAGTCGCCAACCGGCTCGATCTCACCTTGATCACCTACATCCTCATCGAAAACGGCATGGTGCCGCTTTGCGAATGGACCGCCCCGTTCATCGAAACGCGGCTGCAGATCAAATGGTCCGTCGTCTGGCACGCCCCGGTTTACCGACCGGGCGCCCCCATGCCACTGCATCATTTGCCCAAACGCCGCGGCCGCGCCCGCCTCGAACCCAAACCCGCAGCATAAAAAAAGGCGCGCCCTGCTTGGCAAGGGCGCGCCATGAAAAGGCCTCGCACCGGACCGGCCCTCGGCCGGCACGAGACCCGGCGAATCAGCTGTGCTGCTCTTGCTCGGCCGCGCGCAGTTCCCGCTGGGCCTTGTCCAGTTTCTGCTTGGCCCGGCTGATGCGATTGCCATCGCCGTCGCGCAGTTCACGATCCAGGATGGCCTGGCGTTCCTTGACCTTGCCCTGCTTTTCCTCGACCTTGGCGGCTCGCTCGCGGGCCAGCGCCTTGTCGTCGCATTGCCGGCTTTGGACCAGCGCAATGCGCAACCCGGCAATGCGGGCACTGTCTGCCCGGGCACGCTGTGCGGCGTCAAGTTCCTGCTCGATCTGATACGTCTTGGCGGCGCAGCCGGTCAAAGGACCAGCCTGCGCGCCAACGTCACTGAACGCTGCCGACAGCAACAGCGCACCGCCGGCGATGACCACAAGCCGGCCGACGGGGGAGATTCTTTCCATGCGGGAGTTCCTTTCTTACGTGCCGGATACGGCGAATCCGCCCATGTTGCCCAGCACCAAGACTTCTGAAAATTGGAACTTTCTGAAAATTGCTGCGAAATGGGCACCTCAAATTTCAAATCCGCACTCCTGTAACAAAATTCAGAAACTTCCAATGCCCAGGTTCCCCCTTGCAGGGCAGAATTCACCCGATTTCAAGCCCCCTGGCGGCGCCTTCGCCGGTTGCGCCCTCGTCACCCGATCGCCGCCAGACCTGCTCCGCCTTCTCCAACCGCGCCGACAAAGCGCCCTTGCCGCCGCTGGCGCCACCGAATGGTCCAGCCCGTCTTGCCCCTAATATAGGAAAGCACATGACCCTTCGAGTGCTGGTACTGGAAGATGACCCCATTCAGGCCCGCTATGCGTCTGCGGCGCTGTCGCGCTGCGATCTCGCCGCCTTTGGAGTGGTCAGCGACGCACAGGACGCCCTGCGGCGCCTGCGCGCCCAACGCTGGGACGTGCTGCTGTGCGACCTGCGCCTACCCGGCATGGACGGCATCTCGCTGGTGCGCGAACTGGCGACCTTGAACTCGCCGCCCCAAGTCATCTTCACGACCACGCTGGACCCTCGCTTCCTGAGGTCTGCCGAGCTGGTCGCGCGCAGCTCGTCGGTCGAGGTGATCGGCCTTATCGAAAAGCCCCTGGCCGTCGACGCGCTGCGGCAGATCCTGACTGGCAGCGGCCGCCACGCTCACGCCTATCCCAGCGCGCCGCCCGCCGGCAGGGGCTTTCCCGTCACCGAACGCGCCGCGCTGGAAGCCCTGCAGGACGGGCGGATACAGCCGTGGTTCCAGCCACAGATCTGCTGCCGCACGGGGCGGATCCTGGGCGTGGAAGCGCTGGCGCGCTGGTACGAGCCGCTGCACGGCATCCTCTCCCCCAGCGCCTTCATGCCGACCATCACCGCACGCAACCTCGATGGCCAGCTGGCCGCCAGCATGATGCGCCAGTCCCTGGCGGCCCAGCAACACTGGCTGGAAGGCGGGCTGGCCGTCTCGGTATCCATCAATCTCAGCAGCGCCGCGATGGCTCGGCACAGCGTGGTGCAGTCGCTCATCACCCTTGCCGATGCCAGCGGCGTCCGACGCGAAAGCGTGGTCTTCGAGCTGACGGAAACACTGAACGACAGCGCCGCGGAAGGCTCGCTGTTCGAGAACCTGGCCGAGTTGCGCATGGCCGGATTCGGCCTGGCGATCGACGACTTCGGCATCGGCTACTCGTCGATGGCACGCTTGCGCGACATTCCCTTCACCGAACTGAAAATCGACCGGTCGTTCCTTGAAGGCCTGTCGAACCATCCGCACCAGCGCGCCATCGTCGAATCGATGATCGGCCTGGCCCACCGGCTGGGCATGCATACCGTGGCGGAGGGCGTGGAAACCGAGGCCCACAGCAAGGTCATCCGCGAACTCGGCTGCGATCGCGAGCAAGGCTATCTGTACGGCGCTCCCATGCCGGAATGGCAGCTTCTCTCGTTCTGCCGGGCCCGCGGCATGCTGCCGACGGCCGAACACGCCTTACCTCCCCCCTCGCTATGCAGCTAAACTGTAACCATCCGCTTTGACGCTCGAAGCCTACCCGGAATGAAGGATTCGGCACTGTGCCTACCCTGTTTGTCTCCACCTTTGGGAGGGTGCTGCGCGCGACCGCGCTCGTCCTGACCCTGGCAATTGCCTGCGGCGCCTCCCAGGCGGCCGCCGATTCGAGCGCCTCCCCGTCCCCCCTGGACGCCTCCCCCGAAGCCAGCAGCGTCGTCCTGCCCGGTTCCAGCGACCAGCCGGCCACCGCCCCCTCTGACCATATCGTCGTCGGGGTGATGGACGGCATGGCGCCCATGCTCTCGCGCAGCGACCGCAACGGCCACGCCCGCGGCCTGGCGGCCGACTACCTGGACATCATCGGCCGCGCCAGGAACCTGTCGATCGGGGTGCGCTTCTATGACAGCATCGATGCCCTGTCCGCCGCCCTGCAAGCAGGCGAAATCGACGCCGCCGTCGGCGCGGACGCCGTGCTGCCGCCAGCGCGCTTCCCGCGGTCCACGCCTATCTTCAGTGCCGCGGCCATCGTCATCACGCGCTCTGAAGTGCGCAACGGCAGCTCGCTCGGCACGGGCACGCTGGGTTACCTGCGCAGCGAACTCGACACCGACGCGGTCGCCCGCCTCATTCCCGATACCGCCCTGCACGGGGTGGACAGCTATTACGAAGGCCTGGAACGGGTTGCCACCCACAAAGACGTGGCTTTCCTGGGCGATACGGTCTCGATCTCGGCCTACAACAACGCCATCCTGTTCTACATGCTGAAAGCGCGCCCGTCCACGACCGGCCTGCGCACCCAGTACGCCTTTGTCTTCAACCCGCAACGCGCCGCCCTGCTGCGCAGTTTCAATGAGGCGCTGGCCTCCTTCCCCGAGCGCGTGCACAACACCTTGCAACGGCGCTGGGTGCAGGCCGAACAAGGCCGCCTGGACGGCAAGGTGCCGTTCACCGAGGCCGAACTGCAATGGATCAAGGACCACCCCAAGGTCACGGTGGCGACTTCGTCGCTGGTCGTGCCGTTCACGTTCCGCGACAGCTTTGGTCGTTCCGCCGGCATTTCCGCATCGGTGCTGGACCTGGTCACGGCCCAGACCGGGCTGCAGTTCACGCCCGAGTTCTACGACTCGGCACTGGACCAGATCCAGGCCGTGCGCAGCGGCCAGGCCGACATGGCCAGCACCATGCAGGGCAATTACGCGGACTTCGCAGGCATGCTGCTTACCCAGCCGGTCCTGCACAGCACCTATGCGCTGATATCCCGCATCGACGGGCCACACCCCAAGACCATCGCCGACCTCGAACCCCTGCGCGTGGCGCTGGTCGGCGCCTCCCCCATCAAGGCCATGCTGCAGGCGGCCAGCCCGGGCAAATTGCCGGCCATCGTCGAAGTGTCCACCGGCCTGGCCGCGCTCAATGCCGTCGCCACCGGCGAGGCCGACGCCACGCCCCTGCTGTATCCGTCCGCCGAATACCTGATCGCCCGTTTCTATCAAGGCCAGCTGCAGATCACCGGCATCGGCAGGCCGGACATGGTGCCGTTTGTCTACCCGGTGTCCGACCGCAATCCGTTGCTGGCCTCGATCATCGACAAGGTCCTCAATGCCATCACCGATGAGCAGATGGAATTCACCATTGCCCAATGGCAATATTCCGAACAGCTCGAATTCCGCTGGGCCGCCCGCGGGCCCCTGATCCGGGGCCTGATCATCGCCGGCAGCATCGCCAGCGTGCTGCTGGCCGCATGGTTGATCTTCCTGCTGGTGCGCTTCCTGAACCGGCGCCGCAACGACCGTCTGATGCAAGAGCGCCTGACGCTCAAGCGCCAGATGCTGGACGCCAACCCCAACCCCATGTACGTCTGGGATCCGGACGGCATCATGATCGCCTGCAACGAGGCCTTCGAAAAACTGGTCGAAGACCCGCTGGTGGACATGCACCTGACCCTGGAGGGCATCGCCACCCTCGACGACGACAGCCGCCAGAAGATCCGCCGCGCCTACGACGAGGTCAAGGCCACGCACCAGCCGTACTTCGCCGAAATGACGCTGACGCTGGGCGGCCGGGAATTGACGGGCCAGCATTGGGTCGTGCCGCTGCTCGGTCCCCGCGGCGAGCTGCAGGCCTTGCTGGGCGGCTGGGTCGACCTGACCGAACTCAAGGCCACTGAACGCTCGCTGCAATTGGCCATCCAGCATGCCGACGCCGCCAATCGTGCCAAGACCCTGTTCCTGGCCACCATCAGCCACGAAATCCGCACCCCGATGAATATCGTGGTCGGCGCGCTGGAACTGCTCAAGGAAGGCAAGGCGGGCGAAGTCTCGCCGCCGGCCCAACAGCAGGCCGCGCTGGCCTACGACTCGGCCACCGCCCTGCTTTTGCTGCTCAACGATATCCTGCATTACTCCAAGATCGAGGCCGGCGAACTGACGCTGCACTACTCGGCGGGCGACCTGAACGAGGCACTGCCTCGCTGGGTCATGGCGTTCAACCGGTCGGCCGAGGCCAAGCGCATCAGCCTGACCGCCCGGGTCGAACCCGGCGTTCCGGCCGACCTGGTGTTCGATGCGGGCCGCCTGCGCCAGGTCGTCAACAATCTGGTGGCCAACGCCCTGAAATTCACCCATCAAGGCAGCGTCACCGTCACGGCCGGCATCGTCCGCCAGGACAAGGACCGATGCGTCGTGCGCATCGCGGTGCAAGACACCGGCATCGGCATTCCGGCCGACGTCCTGCCGCACCTGTTCAGCCCCTTCCAGCAGGCCACCGCCGGCACCTACGAACGCTACGGCGGCACCGGCATGGGGCTGGCCATCAGCAAGAAGCTGGCAGCGCTTTTCGGCGGGGAAATCGCCCTGCAAAGCATCGAAGGGAGCGGCACCACCGTCACGGTGACCTTGCCGATGCGCTATGGCAGCACCTGGACTGCGCCCATCGAATCCGAAACGGGCACCTCCGAACAATTCCCGGCCTTGAGCCTGCCCGCCACCAGCACGGTGCTCATTGTCGATGACCACCCGTCCAACCGCATGCTGCTGGAAACCCAGCTGCGCCTGCTGGGCATGCAGGTGATCTCGGCCTCGTCCGGGCCGCAGGCGCTGGAAGCCCTGCACCACGACTGGAAGAACGACCATGGCGCGGGCGGCATTGCCGCCGTCATCACCGACTGCACCATGCCGGGCATGGACGGCTACACGCTGTCCCGGGAAATCACGGCGGGCGCAGCGGCCTGGGGGGTTCCCAAGCCACCGGTCATCGGCTATTCAGCGGACGGGACGTCCACCGCCTATCGCCGCTGCCTGGAATCCGGCATGCTGGGCCTGCTGGTCAAGCCCGTGGAACTCGACACCCTGCGTGCCGCGCTGCTGAAGTCGCCGACGGCGGCCAACGCACCTTCCAACGAACCGCTCACCGCGCCCACCCCTGTCGTGGCTGCCCCAGACGTGACACCGCCCAGCGAATACCTCGACAACCTCGTGACCGTGTTCGGCACCCACGACAAGGCGCGCCAGTTCGTCGCCACCTTCCTGGAACTGTTCGACCAGGACCTGGACGACCTGGCCCATCTGCTGCCCCTGCACGACGATGGCAGGTTGCATGACTGGATCCATCGCGCCCGCGGCTCCACCCATGCCGTCCAGCATCCGGGCCTGATCGATTGCGTCGCCGCGTTCTCGAGCGCCATCCGTCCGGCCGACGCGACCGCACGCGAGGCCATCGGAATCGCTTTCATCGCCGAATGCCGCCAGGTCATGGCCCGCATGAAAAAAGAGACCAACGCCGACGCAGCGGCCGGCATAATGACCTTGGACAACGCACCCTGAAAGGCGAGCACACCATGCGAGTCATTGCCATCGACGATCACCCTCTCATCCTTGCCGGGATCGAGCAGCTCGTCAACGACCTGCCCGACACCCGGCTGGTGGGGCGTGCGTCGACCATTGCCGAACTTCGGGACCTGCTGGCCAGCACCCCGTGTGACGTCCTGATCGCCGACTACTCCCTGCCCCGGGAAGACTCCGCCGATGGCCTGTCGCTGCTGCGTCAGATCCAGCGGCAATATCCCGACCTGAAGATCATCGTGCTGACCATGCTGGACAATGCCGCCGTGATCCGCGTCATCATGAGCAGCGGCGTCGCGGCGCTGGTCAGCAAGCGCGACCCCTTGAACCATATTTCCATCGCGCTGCAAAGCCTGCGGGGCGGCCTGACCTACCGCTCGCCCACCATGCAATCGCTGCTGGATGAAAGCCGCCACGCCGTGGCGGGCGGCGCCCTCAGTGGACGCGAGCTGGAAGTGCTGCGCCTGTTCGCCGCCGGCATGTCCATGACCGAAGTCGCCAACAAGGTCAACCGCACGGTGCAGACCGCCAGCGCGCACAAGGTATCGGCCATGCGCAAACTGGGCGTCAAGAACGACTCCGAGCTGCATGCCGCCCTGCGCGACCTGCGGCTGCTCTGACGGGTTTTGCGCCCCGCAAAATTCAGAAAGTTCCAATACCCGAATTCTCTCTCATGGCGCAAGCTAGGCAAGCTTGCCCGGGCTCCCTTTCGTTCAACGACAGGCATGCGGCCTGGATGCTGGCATCCCCCCACCCGCAATCCTCTCGTCGTTCACCTCCATGCGACTACATTCGCAGCCCAGGGCTCGCCCCTGGCACTGGCTATTCTTCTATTTCCTGGTCACGCTGGCCTGTGAACTGACCGCGCACCTGATCTGGCTGCGGTCCTGCCGCCGCCTGGTGTGCTACCTGGGTATCTGCCCCTCGTCGGTCTGGCTGGTGCTGGCCATGACGGCCCTGGCGCTGCCGATTCCCTACTGGCACGTCCGTCATGGGCTGTTCAAGCGCACGCACGGCCGCGACCCCAACTCGGCCAGGCGCTTCGCGGCAATCTATTTCATCTGCGGCGTGACCGGCGTCCTGACCGCCACCCTGCTCTTCATGGTCACCCTGCCACGCTGGTAGCCCCTGGCGTGACGCAAACAAAAGGCCGCCACGAAGGCGGCCAATCAGTGGGGTTGCCCACCGCTCAGATCGTGACGTCCACGATACGGGTGTGGTTCATGCAATGCGCATGGATCTTGTACAGGAAGATGAAGTAGCCGATGCCCAGCGTCACGATCGAAATGATCGCCCAGATGACGATGTTGCCAATGATGCTGGCCAGATCGATGGTGCACTGCAGACGCCCCACCCGCTTGCCCTGGTCATCCACAACGGACGTGCGGCTGATGATGAAGCGCTGCATGTAATACGGAAAAACGAACAGGGCGAGGCCCAACGTCACCACGCTCAGCAAGATCCAGATGATGCCGTGGCCGATGATATCGCCCACCGTCAGATCCGACTTGAGGGAAAACTGCTTCATGGCTTGATGCCTATAGGTAGAGGGTTCAACAGCAAGAAAGGGCGCACCGACGGGCGGCGCCCACGTCTGCGGCGTCTTCCTTCGTCCAGGCAAGGGTCGGCCGCAGGATTCGCAGCTTAGGTGCCGTACCGGGTCGAGCCTATTGGAACTTTCTGAAAATGCAGAATGCCGGGTTCAAACCTGCTTACATCTATATCAGTGCGACGGTGCGCCCAGAGACGCGCCCCATCCTAGAATCGACTCACTCCCGCTTTTCTCCTCCAGGAGCCCACCATGAGCGCCCCCAGAACCAAACAATTCGTCACCGCAGCCCTCTGCTGTATGTTCCTGGCTGGCAACGTCCTGGCCGCCCCGCCGGAAGGAAAGGGCAAGCCGGACAATGCCGGACAGGGCCAGGGGAACAAGAACAACGGCAACGGCTCGGGCAAAGGCAACAATTCCAACAAGGGCAATGGCGGAAATGGCGGTTCCTCCAAAGGCGGCGGCAAGAATGCCAATGACGTCGACGTGACGCTTCGCCACGCCGGCATCACCCTCTCGACGGCCAGAAGCTACGCCAGTGAATATGGACTGTCCGGCTACAGTTCATTGCCGCCGGGAATTCGCAAGAACCTAGCGCGCGGCAAGCCCCTGCCCCCGGGAATCGCAAAAAAGATGATGCCTGGCCCGATGCTGGCGCGTCTGCCTGCCTATCCGGGCTACGAGTGGAGAGTCGCCGGTTCAGACCTGATACTGGTGGCCGTTGCCACGGCGATTGTCGCGGACGTGCTGTTTGACGTCTTCGATTGACGGGACAGGCGGCCCTTCGCCTTCTCGAACATCGTCGCGGCACGCGATCCCGGCTACAGCCGGGATCGCAGCCACAGCCATGCGGCCACTGCCATTGCGATCCAGATGACCACGACCAGCGTGGCGCCCAGACGACTGCTGGGCTTGGATCCCTTGACCCGCATCCATTCGTCCGCCTGTGCACGGCATTCGGCAAGCACTGGCGCAGGGAGCAACTTGATGGCCAACCCGATCAGAATGGGAAGCAACAGCACATCATCCAGGTAGCCGAGCACTGGAATGAAATCCGGGATCAGGTCTATCGGGCTGAGGGCATAGGCCACGACCAACAGCCCGAGGGCCTTGGCGTACCAGGGCGTTCGCGGGTTCTTCCCTGCGAACCAGAGCGTGACTGCGTCACGCTTGATGCGCGTTGCCCACCCCTTCAATCGACTGTTGATGCTCATCCGTGGCCATGCAGGTCGTCCGAGAGTGTTGATTGTAGGAGACACGAATCGACTCCCCGACATCTCGCCAGCGCGTCCCGGGCCAGTCATCGTGCGAAGCCCTATTCCGCATGGAGCCCGCCCTTTCGCCCTTCCTCAGTCGCGATGACGCTGAATTCGCCGGTGGATTCCAGGTAGGCACGCTTGACGCACGACAGGTGGTCGACCCCTTTCAAGCGCAATTGCTCCATGAGCTCGCCCCGAGTGATGTGCTCACGCCGCAAACCCGACACCATCAGTCGGCCGTCACGCACAAGGCATACGCGCTGCGGCTCAAGTACTTTTCGAAGCGCCGGCACGTGGTAGCTCAGACGGTCAAGCAGATAGCTCCAACCCACGATCGTCGTGACCACGATGATCCCGTCACCGAGGGAATACGAGTCGCCCGACATCGCGTTGCCCGCGGCATCGGCCACGAGCACCAGCACGAGCATGTCCGCCACGCCCAGCGAGCCCAGATCACGCCTACCCGACACGCGCAGCAGCGCATAAAGAACCCAATACATCGTGCTCCCCCGCACAAACATCTCAGCGAAGCCTGCCTGAAGCGCGAAAATCTCAGAAAGGTCGATCATGCGTTCTCTCCATCAATGTGGCGGGGCACGCCATTCATTGAAACAGGCCGCCCTGCGCGTCAATGCGTGTTCCGCACTGGCGGCCCGGATGGCGTTTCGACTTCCCGCCAATGAGAGGGGCTCTGCGAAGTTTCGTGCCAGCAGGCGGCGGTTGGCGCGACAGCATGCATTCCTGTTTCCAGAGCGGAAAGCACCGCCGACGGCATCAGCAAGTTTCATTCCGCCGCGGGTTCGACGCGTCCGAAGCGACGCCGAGGTGACAGATTCCGGTTCACCGTGGCGCGCCGCGTCCTGCAGCGCGGCAACCAAGCGACCAACGTCGGCAACACCGACTGCGTGGAAATACACTTTGACGGCGCGCTCGCTCATGTGCGAGCGGCCAAAAATCTCAGCGCAGCTGAGCAGCATGTAGACCGGCAGTTCACTCTGAAAAGGAAAGCCTTCCATGTTTGAGTTCCCTCTAAAAAAACGCTCGACCGAAGAGATTCAGACGGCGATCGCAAAGGCTTTGTCAGAGCTTTGCGGCGCGGAGCTTGAAGTCCGTATCCACGAAATGAACTTTGGAGATGGCGTTGCGTTTTCCACCACCACCAAGGTGTCGCTGACCATCGACAAGACGCGACCTAAAGACTCGGATCTGCCCTTCTAGGACCCGCGCGAGAGGGCTATGCATGGGAGGGCTCCTGTTGAGCGGCTGCCGGAGCCGCTTGGATGCGGTGCATTGATGTCACGCCGCCCTCGCCTCTTCGGCCAACTCGGGCCACACCTTCGCCCATTGCTTGCACAAGAGCCGCTTCGATATGCCGGAAGCCGTCTCAAGGGCGGCTGCATACTCCGCCGGAACATTTCCTGACCTCTCCCATTGCTGGACGGTCTGGTAGTTGTTCGCGCCGGTCTTCCTAGCCGTTGCCACCGGTCCGCCGGCGTTAGCGATGGCTTGAGCGATATGAGGGTTTTTGTCCATTCGCCCACTTTATACAAGAAAAACTAGCAATGCAAGAAATTCCTGCAATGACACAAGCGTTTCTTGTGGGTAATCTCGCGCGCATGCCGACGATCCACAAACGAATCAAAGACCTACGCGAGAAACTTGGGCTCTCCATGGAGCAGCTCGCCGAGCGCGTGCCCGTTTCTTGGCAGACGGTTCAGCAATGGGAGAACGGCAAGACTGCTCCCAAGCGCGCTAGGCTGGAAGCCGTCGCAAAAGCTCTGAACACGACTCCCGAGTATTTGGCCGTGGGCCCCGTCACGGATCCGGACACGGATGAGTTCGTTGCGGTGCGCCGCTTAGACGTGCGTCTGTCCGCCGGGCAAGGTGAGATCGTTTTGTCGGAGGATGAGAAGAGCCGTCTGTCGTTCCGGGCGGACTTTCTGCGTGCTGCCGGGGCTACGCCGGAGCAGACCGTCTCCGTGTCGGTCAAGGGCGCCAGCATGGAGCCGCTGATTCCTGACGGTGCCACGGTCCTTGTAAACCGTGCTGCGACCTCAATCGTCAATGGGAAGGTCTATGCCTTTCGCCAACACGATGAGGTTAAGGTCAAGCGTCTGCACAAAGGCAATGGTGGCTTCATAGCCAGGTCGGAGAACCTCGTGGGCAACCCCGATCTACACCTGGACTTCGAAGACCCTGAGATTGAGATCATTGGCAGGGTCTTCTGGGTAGGATTTAGGCTGTGATCCCCTTTTCCTGATCCGGCGCCACGCTGCGGGACGATGAGGTTGGGCAGTGGGTGCACTAATGAATTGCAAGTCTTAATTTTCGGCTGCATTGAGAATTGAAGCTTGAGGCATCATTGATCAGAGATTCGATCAAGGGCGGAGTTCTCGTGGACATTCTTCAGTAGCCGAAGTTTCGAGGAGTCAATAAGCCACCTCCGGGTGGCTTTTTTGTCGGACTTCAATTTGACGCCTCCTGTTTGCACGGCTTAACATGAACACACAAATGCATACAAATGACTGCCCTTCCCATCGCTGGCCGGGCAGCAAAGAGGAAGGCAGTTTTGCACGGACCCGACCTCGAAGAACTTCGACATCTGCGGCACATACAAGAGATACGTAACAAAATGCGCAAACTGGTACCCATTGCATCGATACTCCTCCTCACGCTACAAGGTTGCGCTTACACAGCCCGCGTCCCAAGTGCTAATGGCGCTGCGGAAGTCATGCCTACCCGCCGAATTGCAAGTCCCGCATACGTCCGCGTTGAGCCGGAACTCTCTGGGCTCTCGCGCAACGCTTCGTTGGGCCACCTGTGTGGCGCTCACACGTATAAAGTGGAGATGGGTCCCGCAGTCACTGAGTCCATCATGCAGACCCTGGAGGCCGCATTTACCAACGTCATCCGTGTTGATGCTCAGTCCGAAGCTAAGAGCGACGGGTACTTTCTCGACTTCTATCTTTCGGATTTTTCGCCGCGCCTTCGCTTCGATCCGGGCTTTTGGGTTATGAGTTCGGAGGCGAGCGCTGAGCTTTCAATCCGAGCGAAGGCATACGACGGCAAGGGCGATTTGGTTTTTCAGACAACCGCGCGCGGTGAAGCGCGGTCGGACAACTCCAGCGGAGGCTGCCCAGACGGCGACAAACGCCTAGTCGAAGCTGGAAGAAAAACCGTTCAACGCGCTATGGAAGACTTGGCACAAAAGCTAATCAATTCGCGGGCGCTCACAGACACCGCCGAAGTCGCGAAGAAATAACGCACACAGCGGCGCCCGCGGCTTACCGCCAAACGAAAGCCACCATAGGGTGGCTTTTTCATTCCAGCGGCCCCTTCCCTGCCAGCTGCAGCAACGCCTCAGCCGTCATTTGCTCCGACTCGGTGTGTTGGCACCACCGCTGGTAGATCGCCGCGACCACAGCCAGCATCGAGTACAGCTCGTCCTCGGTGAGCTTCGGGGCGATGCGCTCCAGGCCATCGGCATAGACAGCGAGCAATGACTCTCAGTCGCCTGGATCACCCTTCTTAGCGGTGATCATCAGCGCCAGCATCGTGGCTTTGTCCATAGCGCCTCCTAGAAAGCTACAGCGCACTCCCCTCGGCAGCCCGCTTCGAGCGGGCTTTCTTTCGTCCAAAGCCTTCCGTTACAACTTTGTTTACCAGTTTTTCTTGCATGCTAGTTTTTCTTGTTTCACATTACATCCATGCGCTGCAGACACGGCGCAGCAACAAACCCTCGGCCTCGTCTCCCAGCGGGAGGACGTTACCGCCACAAAGTCGGGTGGGCATGGGAAGCAGGACTAGCAGTACCGCTCTTTAACAACCGAGGCCGCCCGCCCCCCGAGAGGGAGGACGGGCGAAACAGGATCACCCAGGCATACAGCCTGGCCCCTGCGTGCTTAGGCTTCTACAGCCAGGCAACGCCCAGCCGGGCGTGGCGACGATAACCCCGGCTAACCCGCCCAGAAAGTCAGTTCAGCGAATACGCGGACAAGCGCCACAGATTCAGCATTATGTCGAGCGGCACATATCGCAAGCTATGATCATGGCGGCGGATCAACGCAAGTGAACGTGGATCCTAAATTCGAAATGCTGAGCAGGAAATTACCTGGGCTTTTCCGACCTGGTGCACGGCAAGAAAGCGCAGTCTTCGAGGAACGCATGTCTTTAGAACAGACGAAAGAACATCTGGCCCACTTGCTGACCGACCCAGATAACAGGGTAATCGCGCTAACTGGAAAGTGGGGTACCGGCAAAACACACTTGTGGCGCGAGGTAATGCTAGATTCGCCTGACGAGGCCGTAAAAGGTGCACTCTACGTTTCGCTCTTCGGCATCTCAAGCATTGACCAAGTCAAAAGGAAGCTAATCGAGGCCGTTGCTCCGTCTTCGACAGAGCACCCACAGCTTTGGGAATCTACGAAGCGCGCGGTGAGCTCTGGTCTAAAAGCGCTAGAGAGCTTTCACAAGGGATTTAGCGCTATCAACGAACTCGGCGTTTTGCTTATAGCCCCTACGTTACTCGGTGAAAAGGTGATCGTCATAGACGACATCGAACGTAAGCATGAAAAGCTCGGGACCGACGAAATCCTCGGATTTATCGATGAATACACACAGAGACACGAAACCCGCTTCATACTTATACTGAACAGCGATCAACTCGATACACGTAAGACGTGGGACACCCTGCGAGAGAAGGTCATCGATCAAGAGTTAAAGCTTTTGATCTCCCCCGACGAAGCATTCTCGATCGCATCCCAACTGACTCCTACGCCATACGCCGAGTCTATCCTAAACGCGATCGCCACATGCAAGCTCACGAATATTCGAATAATCCGAAAGATTATTTCCGCCACGAACCGCATATTGGCTAAACGTTCATTGACGGCGCCTTTGCAGCGCAGGACAGTACCCTCCATTGTTTTACTGGCAGCGATTCATTACAAAGGGATCGAAGACGGACCGGATTTCCACTTTGTCCTCAGCGTGGCCTCGGCAAAAAGGCACGACCCGAACAGTAAGAAGGAGCTAACGGAAGAAGAGAAATCCAGAGCAAGATGGCGCCTGCTAGTGCACAGCTTGGGCATTTACGGGTGCGACGAATTCGAAGAACTCGTTGTAGAGTTTCTCGAATCGGGGTTATTAGCTTCCGAAAAGCTACAACCTATCATCGACCGCTATATAGCCGAGCAAGAGGCCTTCGAAGCCCGAGACAGTGCGCACCAATTCCTGCGAAAAGCGTACTGGGACCATAGCTTAAGCGATCGGGAATTGCTCAACATGGCTTCAGGACTTCCGAGAATCGCTGGCCTTCTCGACCCCTACGTCTGTACAGAGATTCATCAGGTGCTGCAGGATATCCCTGGAGGCGCGAGCATTGGCCAATCAATCGTCGAGGAATGGGTAACTACATTCAGGGCAAAGGAACATGTAGATAGCGGGTTCGAAAGTCCTTTCGCGCGCCCTCTTCACCTACTTATCGCATCTGCGATGGAGGCTTCGCCTAGCGGAGTCGAGGCACGGACGACCCTCTTCGATGCCTGCATGTACGTTTTTGACAATGGCGGCTGGGGAGCCAGGCAGCAACTCGCATTAAGCACGGCAACTACGTCAGAATTTGAGTTAGAAATTCGCACCATGGATATCTCGCATCTTGAGCGTTTCATGCCACGCATGCTGGAAATGGTACTCAAACGGCAGACTTATGATCCTCATTTTGGCTCGGCCACTGAGCACTTTGTCGAAGCATGCAAGAGCATCATCCACGACCCAACCGCAGGGCGCTTAGCCCGCCTGATCCAACGGATATTTGAGGACGCCGGTCTCAACCTTGACATGCCACCAGCTGGATAGCCCCCACCGCCTTCCGACTGGCGTGGCATCACGTTCCGAACATATAGGCAAATCATTGCTGGCTTAGGTCAGGGCACCTAACGTTCTTGGCTTTGAAGTCACAGCCATTTTCTACAGCCCCGGCTCATGCCCCGCGTGCGGGGTATCGGCAGGCGCTGAAAGCGACCTTGAGGTTGGGTCAGTCGAGGACTTCGCCTAGTTTCGAGGCATGGCAGAGACTGCCCTAGCACTCGCCGGCTTTTCGGAAGCACTAGTTTTGACTGCCATTCAAGACTTACCGACCATCGCGACCAGCGATGCAAAGCTATCTGCAACGCGCTGGGTGCTCCCAACCGGATCTACGCCATCGAACGACACGACAGGAAACGGAGCAGACTCGCGAATGTCCAGCGCGAAAAGCTGGCTGCCACCATCGCCGCCGAAGACAAAAAACCCCGGATAGAGGTCTGCTGATATGGCCAGTTGCTCCGGGTCCGACGCCTGTTCTGCAGAGTCCACGCAAAGCCCGTGAAATGGCTGCGGAAGGCTACCCTCGCCGCCATTCGAATATCTCAAAAACTCGATGTAATCGTCCGGCAGCGGCACCCCCGCCGCCCGCTGGAGGGCAGAAATGGCCGCTTCGGAGGCCCCGCCGACCTTAAACCAAGCACTTTCCCTCAACGGAAACATAGTCACCCTTACCGGCGGTCCATCGTACAGCGCCGTCTATGCCAGAGGCGCCTGCGCCAGTATAGCGATGCCCGCATAGTCCCCCAACTACCCTACGGAGCCAAAAATGCTCGCCGCACTCATACGCTTCATCGAAGAACTGATCGACGTTGCCAACTTCGGCCGCGACGTTAGCAAGTAGCACCGCAAGCCATGCCCCGTAGATCGGGGCGGCTTCGGAGAGCGGGCCGGCGCCGCATCCTCACCAGCGCAACGCAATCCCGGCATAAACGCCGATTCAGCTAAAAAGCGGGTTTCGGCCAGCGCTGCGAGTCAGCGCTTACCGTAGCGCCGCCTTGCCCCAAGACTTGGCGAACACTGCGACCGAGCCATCCTTTGAGGCTTCTGCGTGAAGTGCGATAAATGAACGTCGAAACTCGTCGTCGCGAGCATCGCATATGAACGAGTTCTTCGTCCCGTCTTCCGGCAAGTAACTGCCTGAGTCTCCGCAATACACACCCGCCCATACCCAAAGCACATCCCGTGCCAAGCTGTATTGAGTTCGAACCGCAGGTCCTTTGCCCAAGAAGCGCTCGTTCTTGATTTCAACATCGCTTCCCAGTTTCAACTGGGCCAAAACCTGCAATGAATCGAGGTCTTTCTTGATGTTCGGCCTGCCCCGCGGGCCATACTTTAGTTCGACAACACCAATGATCGATCGAGAATTGCAGACAACAATGTCTGGCACCACGGTCTTCTTGCCGTTGACTCCATCGCCGGGAAGTTTGATCCGCGGCTGAACAAAGATCGTGCGGCTGTGTTCGCCGACCTTATCGCGCAGGTTCTGCCAAAAGAAGGCCTGTAGATCACCTTCTGTGTTGATTCGACGCTTGCTGTATCCAGCCTCGATAGTGGTCCTCCAAGCCTGGAACGCTGCCTCCTTAAGGACTCGTCTGTTTGTCATCTGCTCACGTCCTAAACAAGAAGAAAGCCGAACTTTACCCCAGACCGAACATTATTCTCCCCACTCTCAGCACAGGAGACACTGCATGCTCGCAGCACTCATACGCTTCATCGAAGAACTGATCGACGTTGCCAACTTCGGGCGCGACGTCAGCAAGTAGAACCGAAAGCCATGCCCCGCACGCCGGGGCGGCTTCGGAGAGCGGGCCGGCGCCGCTTCGTCACCGGCGCAAAAAGTGACTTTCATCCTGGAAGTGAACTGATCGGGCCTTCCGACCTGCTCTCCGAAGCCTCACCACCGCGCATCCGCGCAAATCCCCATGACCTTGACTGAAACCCTCGCCTGGGGCCTGGGCCTGCTCGCCTTCGCGCGGCTGGTGCTGGCGCCCCTCGGCGACCACTTCACACGCCGCCATGCCGCGGCCGATCCCTGGAGCGCCACCAAATGAACACCGTCAGCGCAAGCGCGCCCCCAACGCGCATCCGCCCCTTGCGCATCATCGCCAAGGCAGCCCGCAAGCTGGGCGACATGATTGCACCGCGCAGCCACGCAGGCACCGGCAACTGGGGCAAGGACTCCGACATCCCCTGGCAGGCATGGCCGCTGGGAACCGTATTCGCCGCCTTCTTCATTTGGGGCTGGGATGTCCTGAACTGGCTGCTGCATCTGGTCTTGTAAGACGCAACGGTCCGTGTCTGCCCCGGCGAAATATCACACTTATCCGGGCCGCGGGATGAGTGCAGAAGGAATCATGCTTTCAGCTTGACGCACACGCCATTCAGCGGCGAACTCGGGAAGCTTGTTTGCATCTTTCTCCGCTCTTACGCAACGTCCATACAAGATGTCGAGAGTCGTAGCATCAAGAGCGACGATCTTGCCGTAATAGAACTCCCCATCGCGCAAAGTGCGGCTCACAGCACGCTGGAGGTCTAGCAACGGCGTCACCGTTCCTTGAGGCAACGGACGGACCATCAGTCCTCGTAACGCGTATTGGGCATCCTGTAATCGGCCCGTTGCCAGGTTGAACTTTCCTGCGCCCAGGACTTCTGCGTAGTTCTGAAATTCGATAAGCGCCTCCAAGCTGTCTACTGCGACCGCGCGAAGCACTTCTAACTGTTCACGCCGCTCCTGTTCAGCGACCCGGGCCGCCCGCGCTTCATCCTCTAGCCGCCGTTCGTGCTCTCGGCGGAACTGTAATTCCCCCGCCCGGTACGCCCACCAAATGGCGCCTATGGACCCAAGAGCCTGCACCCAAGCGGCCCAATCGGCCAGTTGGGCTTTGTTGAGTGCCAGAACAGCAATCACCACGACGCAGCCAATTAGCAGTACCGCCGTCCCACAGGACAGCTGAGCCTCTTTTTCCATCCTGTTGCCCTTATACGGATTGTCGTAGCGGCATCGTATCCCACCCCCTACCGGAGTGTCAGCCATGACCGAATCCACGGCCCCTGTGTCGTTCCGCCAAAAGATCCTGTCCAAAGAAATCAAGCGCGCCCACGCAATGCAGGTGCGCTATGAAGACATCTACGTCGAACCCGACTTCAACCTGCGCACCCCGCTCGAACTGCTGGAAGGTGAAGAACTCGACAACGCGCTGGCCGACGACCAGGCGCTGTTTGAACACATCATGGCCGGCGGCAAACTCCCGCCGCTTGAAGTTCGACCGCGGGCCGAGGCTGGCGTCTGGCTTGTTGACGGCCACCGCCGGCACGAACAAATCGGGCGCGCCATCGCCGCCGGGGCGCCGCTCCAGGATGAGGATGGAATCGTCTGGGTCGATGCGGTCGCCTTCGTGGGCAACGATGCCGACCGAACCGCCCGCATCATCAGCAGCGCCAAGGGCCGGCACCTTCGCCCACTGGAAGTCGCTTTCGGTTACGCCAAGCTGGAGAGCTTCAGGTGGGACAACGACCGCATCGCCCGCCTCGACAACGTGTCGCCGCAGTGGGTCGCCAAGATGCTCTCTCTGGCCCATGCCAACAGCGACGTACACGCCCTGGTGCGATCCGGTGCCGCCAAGGCGTCCACGGCTATCGACGCAATCACAAAGCACGGCGAAAACGCTGGCCCCTTCCTGCTGGGCCAGCTGGACAAAGCCAGGGCAGCCGGCAAGTCCAAGGTGACGCCCAGCACCATCCACGGCCGCGCCCTGCCCCGCAAAGTCGTCTCCCCGCTCATCAGCGGCGTGGACGCCTTCATCCAACGTCTGGACGCCAACCAGCGCGCAACCCTCCTCGATATCAAGGAAGGCCGCGTTGCAGACGAAACCATCACCATCCCCGCCGCCGCCCTGGTCGATCTGTTCCAGGCACACAGCGCCGTCGAAGCCATCCGGACCAAGCAAGCCGAGAAGCAACGCCGCGCCGCCGAGGCCGCAGCAGCTGCCGGCCAGGCCTCGATACCCGAAGAGGAAATCGCCCAATGAACACAGCCGCCCCCAAGACCAGCCCTGACGCCGCACTCGGGAACCTCCTCGGCGCCGCCCTGAACGTGCCCGCCCCTCTCATCCAGGCCGCCCCCGTGGAACGCGACAGCGACGGCTATTGGACCCATCCGGCGCACCCTGACTTCGAAGAAGGCCAGGACGCCGAGGCCGCCGTGTGGTTCAAAGCCCAACAGCTGGAATACCAAATCGTCTATCTGGAAAGCGAAGCCGAAGACCACCCCGCCTGCATCAAATACTGGGGCGATGATCCGGACTCGAACATCAGCGCCTGGGAACCGCCCCGCCCCGAAGGCGAAGGCTGGTTTGTCCTGTCCATCCATGACACCGAAGATTGGGGACCGGTATGCGTCTGGGTCCGCCCTGCTGCCCTACCGGGCAAAGGAGAGCAGCCATGCAAAATTGGCTAATCGGTGCTCACCGTTTTGGGAGTGCCTGGGCTGCCAACTGCCCGAGGGTTACCGCGGCGCTCCAGGCCTGATACTGAGTGGGGTAGGCCCCTGGGGCGCGAGTCATAGGGACGATGATTTTTCCTTGTGATTCCCCCGCCCCGCCTGAATAAATCTGGTACCAACCGTTGAAAAGCTCGGCGCCGTCTTCGAGGCCTACGTCAACTATTACTTGATACCCATTCTCGTACCAATTGCCACTGGGTATCCGAACCTCCCATTTATTGGGAGTCTCCCCGGCATCCCCATGCCGGCTGACCCAAGCATCGCACCGTTCGCAGCGGTACGTCTTACTAGACTCAGTCATATTGCCGGGAACCCCAAATCCCATGGCCGACATGAAACGCAAATCTTCATGAGCTGGAACGTCAGAAGACTGCCCGTCCAAGGATTTGCAATTATCACAAACGTTCATGTTTCTCCCTGCGATGAGATCGGCAAGCGATCGTACCTCACCTCGCCAGGCGGGTCTGCAACCACCCAGAACCACACCGCCCCCTCCCAGTAAAACAGCGCACGAGCAAAGGGAGGGAACTCGCTATATCGCATCGACCTGAATGATGACAGTTCTACCGTTGTGGACAATCCCGCGCACCTCGACACGCGCAGCAGCGCGTTCCGCAGCCTCGCGAGTCAGAAACTCACCTTCCGAGTGAATGTGTCGAAAGCCTCGCAGTGTCCTTCCGTCCGGAAGGGTAATTTCCGCATCAATGCACGGATAGAACTTCCCTTCGCCCACTTCCGCCGACGATCTCCACACCGTGAACCCATCAATGATCTCTGGCATTTTTTGGCCTCCCTAAGTACGAAGTCATCGTACCTCACCACATTCGGAGTACCGCCATGACCAACCAGAACAACGCCGCACAGGGCCTAGGAGAGCGACCAGCCCACCGCCTCGTCTCGCTTGTCGTGGAAGTAGTCCCATTCCGCGCCACACACTGAGCAGACAAACGCCTCGTGTGTCACGCCTCTTCGGGCGGTGGCGAGGCTGCGGACATGGCCCAGGAATATCAGCCGGACGTGCCCCTCGGCGCCCCGCTTGTGCTGAACGATCCCCCGGCAATCCCCGCACAACGACATTTCTCCACCTTTCATTATTCTTTCAGCGGAGATACTACAAAATGAAACCTGCATTGAGGCTCACGAATCCTCACTCGGCCACCACTCACTGTGAACCTGTAGCCGATGAGCGGGCGCTGCCGCCGCTGCCCCATATCCCGACGAGCTATCTACAGCTCAAGAATCTGGACAAGATTCACGGGATGATGCGCGACTACGCCCGCGCCGCCCTGGCAAGCACCCCGGTAGCCGAGTCATACGACAGCGAAAAGCGTTGCCGCGCCTACTACGACAGCGATTTGCGTCCGTTCGCCACCGATGGGTTGACCTACAACGTTTGGCAAGCGGTGTGGCACGCCGCTCAGTTCGACCGAGCCATGCCCCCCGATAGTTCGAAGCCGAGGCAGCATAGCGCCCCTGTAGCCGGGGAGGCGGTGGCGATAGAAGCCCACATGTATCGAAAGCATGGGGCGTACTGGCTAGAGGCCGTATTGCCGCACGACACGCCCTTGCGTCCTGGCTCAAACATGCTCTATGCCGCGCCCCAGGCCAGCGAGGCGGCGCGCATCTTGTTTCCCGCCCACCTGCGCAAGATGTGGTCGGGTGGCGAGGTGCAGGCCTGGCTGGACGAGCACCAGGGCGTTACGCCCCCGCCAGCAACCGTCAAAGGCAGTTTGGAACGCTACAGACAATGGAAGGCAGACCAGGCCGCGCCGGTTTGCTCCTGCCCCTCTGGTGACGGCTCCCTGCGCCCGTGCGCCTTGCATCCCGCAAAGGAACCCCAATGACAGCCCTCTACCTTCTGGCCCTGCCAGCGGCCATCGCAATTGGCGCGGTTGTCGGCCTGGCCTTTTCGCCCCACCGCATCCGGCGTACGCCAGGGGCTAGGCCATGACAATCCGCCCCAACCATCAACCAACCCTGAACACCCAGCCTCCCGCCGGCATTGCTGTGGAGGTTCGAATGGACGAATACCTATCAGCGTCCGAACTGGCTGCGCTCGTTGAATGCAAGCCCAACCAGCGAAGAATGATGGAACGATGGCTCAACCGGAATGGCTGGGCCTACGTTCTCGGAAAGAACGGCGTGCCGCGCGTCTTGCGCGCGTACCGCGACAGGAAACTAGGGATATCAGATGGCCACCAAAAAGCCCGGCTCTCGTCGGCCCCGAACCGCGAAGCCTTCGCCAACATGGGAAAAGACCGGAATTCCAAGGCTGTACAAGCGCGTAGGCACTAAGCGTATAAGCTGGATATACAAGCACTTGGATGGACGTTCCCAAACCCTCGCGTCAAGTGAGGTCGGCAACAGCGAGGCCCGCTTTACCGCTGAGCGCAAGGCCACGCGCGAAGCCGTGGAAATTCAGCAAGGGGTTGTCGTAGCCGGCTCGGTTGCAGAAATGATCGAGCGATTTGAACTCACCATCGATCCGGAATACTACGCGGATCAGTCCAAGGAGGGGCGCGCTACACGGAAAGCGATGTACACGAACCTCAGCAAGTTCTTCGGAAAAATGGCACCGTCGCAGCTAACCACCCAGCACGGATATCAGTACCTTGAAGATCGCGCTGCCAGCGGCGCCCCCATCAAAGCCAACAAGGAAATCAGCCAGCTTTCCGTCATCTGCCATTACGGTGTTCGCTGGGGTCTGCTCGCCGCCAACCCCTTCATCAACATGATGAAGAACCGCAGCACCACGGAGAGCAAGGCAGTGCCACGCCGTCTGATCCTGCGTTTCTATCTTTGGAGCCTCAAACGGCGGCAGAACTACCGGACGATGGGCTGCGCCGGCATGTTCACCTACCTAACTGGCTTTCGCTCATCAGAGGCACGCCCATTCCTAAAATCAGGGCTGCACAAGGATGCCGTGCGCGTTCTCGCTACGAAGCGCAAGCAGGGCGAAGCTGTCATTGAGAAGGAGCGCTTATGGTCGAAGCGCTTGCACTGCGTCGTGCTGCGCTCCTTGGACCGCACGGACACAGACAGCCCCTATCTCTTTGCACCCACCAAAAGGACCGATAGCTACACTCGTTGGGGTTGGGCATCCAGCTGGAAGGACGCAATGCTGGCCTGGATAAAACAGATCGACCCTGCGGTAACGGAAAAGACCCTGACCAGCCACAAGATGTATTTCAACCTTCAGGATATCCGCCCCGCGGCTATCACTTCAAAGCTGGCAAAACGCGATGCTGACGCCTACGATTTCGCGGCTCACGCGAACCCTGCGACTACTCATCGCCACTACGATCGGCGCCGCGTCAAGCGGGCCACTGCGACCGAGTAAATTCTAACGCTGGCGAATTTATTCTAATAATTACCATGCCAGCGAGTTGGAAAGCGTCGTAAACCGTTGAATTCATTGGGTTTGATGGCGCGGCAGGAGGGGCTCGAACCCCCGACCCCGGGCTTAGAAGGCCCGTGCTCTATCCAGCTGAGCTACTGCCGCGCGGCGTGGTGATGATCTCCGAAGAGCGCCGCATTTTACCCTGTTGCGGGGCCTGCCGTGGGCGGATCGCTGCAGCCATGCGGGAAATGCCGCCCCGGGCTATCGCGCCCGGCGTTTGCGCAGCGGGGTGATCAGGCCCCCGCGGTAGCCAGAGCGTAGCGCAGCCATGCCAATATGGTAGACGGCCATCGTCATGCTTACGTACGGCTCGCCCAGCAAATTGCCCACCCGCCGGGCATACCATTTCCCGTACAGGATCACCCCCAACACCGCAGCCCCGAGCAAGGTGCCGCCCACATCCAGCCCTGGCAGCCATTGGTAAGAGAACAGCGCTGGCAGCGGGGCGAAGCGCGTGGCGTAAAGAACGCCGAATATCACCACGAGAATAAGCAAAAACATCAGCAAGAGTCTGCGCGTCATGCGATAGCAGAGCTTCAGCGTTTCCGCGGCAACCGGTGGCCTGTCATCCGGTTTGGCATTGAACTTCATCGAGAATTCCTTTCTATCTTGCCCCGAGGCCGGGACAAATCGAAAGGCAGCATAGGCCGGCCGGGGGGGGCCAGCCATTGGAATATTCTGAAAGTGCGCCGCCCCTATTCCTCGCCAATATCCGCGTGCGTGGACACCCACAGCACCAGGGCGTCTTTCTTGCTCAGGCTGATGACCCGGTGGCCCATGCGGCTGTCGATGTAGAAGCTTTCGCCGGCCTTCAGGCGGGCCGGTTCGTAGAATTCGGTGTAGAGCTCGACCTCGCCTTCCAGCACGTAGACGAATTCTTCGCCGTGATGGCGGCTCCAGTCCTGGAATTCGTCGAACTTGCGGGCCTTGACCCGGGTGTGGAACGGCATCATGCGCTTGTGCGACAGCGCGGTGCAGAGCAGGCGGTGGTCGTAGTACGGGGTTTCGTACTGGCGGCCTTCGCCCTGGCGCGAGAGGCTGCGGCGGCCGGTGCCCATGTGGGCGTCGGACGCGGTGAACAGTTCGGCCACGTCCAGGTCCAGCCCGGCGGCGATCTTGATCAGGTTGTCATAGGTGGGCGACAGCAGGCTGTTCTCGATTTTCGAGAGCGTGGACGCGGACACGCCGGTGGCTTGCGCCGCCTGCTTCAGCGTCCAATCCCGCGCCTGGCGCAGGGCTCGCAGCCGTTGTGCCAACACGCTCTGTTTGTTGCCTTGCATCTGTACACCCTGTCATGCACGCGACTGCCGCTCCCGCCACCAATCGCGCGCCTGGTAAGACCAATATGTGAGTTGCACCGCCGCCGTGCCGAAGGCGCCGCCGTTCCAGGCCAGCCCGAACGGGGCGAACAGCTGGTAGCGCTGGCTGTCGCCGGTGATCCCCTCGGCCACGACCCGCCCGCCGATGGAGGTGGTGTTCATGCCGTGTCCGCCGAAGGCCGTGCAATACCAGACCTCGGGGGCCAGCTTGCCGATCTGCGGCATCAGATGCCGCGCGTAGGCCATGCGCCCGGACCACGCGGTCTCGACCCGCAGCCCCTGCAATTGGGGGTAGACGGAGAGCAGTTCGCGGCGCAGGGACTCGGCCAGATCGGGCGGATCATCGACACGGGTGGTGATTCTACTGCCCCAGCCGATGCGCCCGCCATCGAGCACGCGGTAATAGTTGCCGGCACGGCGGTCGTCGCCGATGGCGGCCGGGGTACGGATGGCCTCGTGCACCCGGTCGCCCAGGGGCTCGGTCAGCATGATGTACGTGGCAATCGGCAGCATGGCCCGGCGCAGCGCCGGCACGGCATCGCCGGTGTAGCCGCCGGTGGCCAGCACCACGGTGCGCGCATTCACCTGGCCGGCGGCGGTGTCCAGTTGCTTGACCGCGCCGTCGAGCCGGGCCTGGGTCACGGGCGAATCTTCATGGATCGTCACGCCCAGCCGCACGCATTCGCGGGCCAGGGCGCGGGCGTAGTTCAGCGGATGGAAGTGAAACGACGCCGGATCTTCGATGCCCTGGAAATAGGCATCGGACACCAGCCGTTCGCGCACCTCGGCGCGCGACAACAGGCGCACGTCGCGGCCGAAGTCGCGCCACTGGTCTTCGCAGTAGCGCCGCAACGCGTCGGTGGCCTCGTAGCGCACCACGCGCAACCTGCCGTCGACCTTGTGGGCGTCGGTGATGTGCAGGTCGCGAATGTTGTTGCGGATGATCTCGACGCCTTCCATGGACAGCCGGTACAGCTGGCGGTAGTGATCTTCGTCGACATGCTTGCGGATGGCGTCGGCACCGGCCGAGAACGCCGGCGAGACCGAGCCGCCGTTGCGGCCCGAGGCCCCCCAGGCGATGCGGCGGCCCTCCAGCAGGGTCACGCCGCGGCCGCGACGCGCCAGTTCCAGCGCCGTGGACAGGCCGGCCAGCCCGCCGCCGACCACGCAGATGTCGGCGTCGACCGTGCCGGCCAACGGCGCGTAGCAAGTTTGCGCATCGCCCAGCGTGCGCTTGTAGTAGGTGTCGATGTACTCGGTGGCCATGGTCTGGGGTCAATGCAGTCCGGCGCCCTGCAGCCCGCCGGTCAGGCGTTTTTCCAGCCAGTTGGCCAGGCGCAGCAGCGGGTAGCAGTAGATGAAATAGATGGCGGCGATCATGCCGTAGATGAACAGCGATTTCGCCGGAAAGGTGATGATGAACACTTCGCCCTGGCGGGTCAGTTCGGTGATGCCGACGACCGACAGGATGGCGGTGCTTTTGATCAGCATCACGTAGACGCCACTCATGGGCTGCACGATCAGGCGCATGGCCTGCGGCAGCACCACCAGCCGCAGGATCTGCAAGGGGCGCAGGCCCAGCGTCATGGCGCCTTCGGTCTGGCCACGCGGCACAGACTGGATGGCGCCCATGACGATCTCGGCCACGTAGCACGAGGTGTAGACCGACAGCGACACGAAGGCCGCCGTGCCGGAATCCCAATGCAGCAGTTCGATGCCGGAACTGGGCAGCACGAAATAGAAGATATAGAGCTGCACCAGGAACGGCGTGCCGCGCAGCACGTGGATGTACAGCCCCAGCACCTGATGCACGCCGCGGATGCGGTAGCTGCGGATCACGCCGATGACGAAACCCAGCAGCGAGCCGGCGATGATCGCCACGAACGAGATCTTCAGCGTCTCCCAGAAGCCCTTGAGCAGGAACGGCAGGACGACGCCGGCGGTGGACAGGTAGGAATCCAGCATGCTTACCTCGCGTTCCAGGCGGGACCCGCCAGCCAGAGGCTCACGCCCCGCGACAACAGCAGCATCACGCCGTAGATCAGTAGATAGCCGGCAGCGATGGTGAGGAAACTTTCGTTGGGCACGATGCGGTCGCTGTTCATCTGCACGCCCGCGGCCACCAGTTCGAACACGGTGATCAGCGACAGGAGCGAGGTGTCCTTGATGAGCACGGCCGTCTGCCCCAGCAGCGGCGGCAGCGTGTTGACGAAGGCCTGCGGCAGCACCACGTAGCGCAGCCGCTGGCGATAGTTCATGCCGCAGGCCTTGGCCCCTTCGATCTGGCCGCGTGGCACGGACTCGATGCCGACGCGGATGATTTCGCTCATGTAGGCGGCATGGTGCAGCGTCATGGCGAGAATGCCCAGCACCATTTCGCTCCAGCCCTTGGCGCCGGGGATCAGCATGGGCACGGCGTAATACACCAGGTAGATCTGCACCAGCAGCGGGGTCGAGCGGATGAACTGCACATAGCCGGCCACCGGCCGCCAGACCGCGGCGCGCGGCGACATGTGCGCCAGCGCCAGCGGAATGCCGGCCAGCACCGACAGCACCAGGCTGGCGCCCGCCGCGATCAGGGTGTTGGCCAGGCCCGTGGCGAACTGGCCCGTGTACTGGCTGACGATGCGCCAGTTGTAGTAGTCGATCAACCAATCCATGAGCGATAGCCTGTCAACTCGGGGAGAACCTGGCGCCAGGCCCGCAGGCCCGGCGCGGCGGCCGCCTGTCGGCGGATGCGGATCAGTGCTCTTTCTTCCAGTCGGTCGAATACCAGTACTTGACCTGCTCGGGCAGCGTGTTGTCGGCGGTCTTGAGCGTCTGCCAGTTGTCGAGCCAGAACTTCAGGCGAAAGGCGTTGGGTCCCACGGCGAAGGCCAGCGGCTCGCGCACCATGATGCCGTCCAGCACCCGCAGGTTGCCGAAGTCGACCAGGAACTGATTGGCGGTGGACAGCGACATGATGCCGGCATCGAGACGGCCGCTGGACAGGGCCTGGCCGACCGGAGCGCTGCCGCCCGAGAATTCCTTGAGCGTGGCCTTGGGCAGCATCTTCTTGCCGACTTCGGCGTAGGTGCTGGCACCCAGCACGCCTACGGTCACGCCGGCCTTGTCCAGCTCGCTGTACGACTTGTAGGGCGAATCCTTGGGCACCACGGCGACGGTGTCGGCGTAGAACATGGGCGCCGAGAACAGCACCTGGGCCGCGCGCTGCGGCGTGGGCGTCATGTCGGCGGCCACCATGTCGGCCTTGCCCGACAGCAGTGCCGGAATCAGGCCCTTCCATTCGTAGTCTTGCAGCACCAGCTTCACGCCCAGGTCATCGGCCATGCGCTGGGCCACTTCCACGGCCAGGCCGGTGCGCTTGCCGCTCTTGTCCATGAAGCTCATGAGCGGCCCCGAGGTCTGCACCGCCACCCGCAGTTCGCCGCGCTTGATGATGTCTCCCAGCTCGTCGGCCTGCGCGGGCAGCGCCACCGAAGCGGCCGCCACGGCAAGGCCCGCGGCTCCCAGCCATTGTTTGATTTTCAGCATTTGCTTCCCCTTCAAGATAAGAATGGACGTGTGTCGTTCCGGGCAAATGCCTGATGCCGGCGGCGCCCGGAGAGGCCGGGCCGGCCCTGGATACCACCAGGCGCCCGCGCCAGAAGCGCTGCCGGGGCCTGGTTGCTGCCTGTGCTGCGTACTGCTTGATGCGTACTGCGGGAACTACAGGATCTTTTCCAGGAAGGCGCGGGTACGCGGTTCTTTGGGGTGGCAGAAAACGTCGTCGGGGGTGCCGGATTCGATGATGCGGCCGGCGTCCATGAAAAGGGCGCGGTCACCCACGTCGCGGGCAAAGCCCATTTCGTGGGTGACGACGGCCATGGTCATGCCGTCGCGCGCCAGCGCCCGCATCAGTTCGAGAATGCCGCCGACGGTCTCGGGGTCGAGCGCCGAGGTGGCCTCGTCGAACAGCATCAGCTTGGGGTCCATGGCCAGGGCACGGGCGATCGCCACGCGCTGCTGCTGGCCGCCGGACAACTGGCTGGGGTAGCGGGCGCCGTATTCGCCCATGCCGACGCGGTCGAGCAATTCACGGGCATAGCCTTCGGCCTGCGCGCGGTCGCGGCCGCGCACCACGCGCTGCGGCAGCGCCACGTTGTCCAGCGCGGTGCGGTGCTGGAACAGGTTGAAGTGCTGGAACACCATGCCCACGTTGGTGCGCCAGCGGTTGACGTCGGTGGCCGGGTCGGTCAGCGACACGCCGTCGACCCGGATGGTGCCGCTGTCGATGCGTTCCAGCCCGTTCAGGGTGCGCAGGAACGTGCTCTTGCCCGAGCCCGACGGCCCCACCACCACCAGCACTTCGCCGCGGTTCAGCTGGCAATCGATGCCCGCCAGCGCCAGGTGGTCCGGCTGGCCGTCGCGCTGGTAGGTCTTGGTGACCCCCTGCACTTGCAGCAAAGGTTCTGACACGAGCATCGCCTTCAAAAAGGTTTCGCATTTCGCGCTGGAGTTTCGTATAGTAAATTTATTTCCAGAATCGCCACTTAGGCATAACCCTTAAGCGAAGGCATTCCTTCGCAGGCAATCTCCAAGGAACCGGTATGGACACTCCCCAAGACATCCTGCGCGCGCTCGGCTTGAACCCTGACGCCCTGACCGGCGGCACGCTGGTCGCCCGCAGCCCGATCGACGGCGCCGAACTGGCCCGGGTGCACGAGCACACCGTGGCGCAGGCGCACGCGGCCATCACCCGCGCCCGCCAGGCCAGCCTGGCCTGGCGCGACGTGCCCGCGCCGCGTCGGGGGGAGCTGCTGCGCCTGCTGGGCGAGACGCTGCGCCAGCACAAGCGCGAACTGGGCCAGCTGGTCAGCCTGGAAGCCGGCAAGATCCTGGCCGAAGGCGAAGGCGAGGTCCAGGAAATGATCGACATCTGCGACTTCGCCGTCGGCCTGTCACGCCAGCTCTATGGCCTGACCATCGCGTCCGAACGCCCCGGCCACCGCATGATGGAAACCTGGCATCCGCTGGGCGTGGTGGGCGTCATCAGCGCCTTCAACTTCCCCGTGGCCGTGTGGTCGTGGAACGCCGCGCTGGCGCTGGTCTGCGGCAATGCCGTGGTCTGGAAGCCGTCTGAAAAGACGCCCCTGACGGCGCTGGCCTGCCAGGCCTTGTTCGCCCAGGCCGCGCAACGCTTCGGCGACGCACCCGCCGGCCTGTCGGAAGTACTGATCGGCGGCCGCGAGGTCGGCGAAGCGCTGGTCGACTCGCACGCCGTGGCGCTGGTGTCGGCCACCGGCTCGACCCGCATGGGCCGCCAGGTCGGTCCGCGCGTGGCGCAGCGCTTTGGCCGCGTGCTGCTGGAACTGGGCGGCAACAACGCCATCATCGTCGGCCCCACCGCCGACCTGGACATGGCCGCCCGCGGCATCGTGTTCGGCGCCATCGGCACCGCCGGCCAGCGCTGCACCACCACCCGCCGCCTGATCGTGCACGAAAGCGTCGCCAATGATCTCTTGCAACGCCTGCACAAGGCGTACGCCAGCGCACCTATCGGCAACCCGCTGGACGGCAAGAACCTGGTGGGTCCGCTGATCGACCAGGCCTCGTTCGACGCCATGCAGGCCTCGCTCAAGGCCGCGGCCGAACAGGGCGGCAAGGTCACGGGCGGCGAACGCGTGCTGGCCGACCAGTACCCGGACGCCTGGTACGTGCGCCCCGCCATCGCCGAAATGCCGGGCCAGACCGACGTGGTCTGCCACGAGACCTTCGCCCCTATCCTGTACGTGATGCGCTACACCGACTTCAACCAGGCGCTGGCGCTGCAGAACGGCGTGCCGCAGGGCCTGTCGTCGGCCATCTTCACCAACGACCTGCGCGAAGCCGAGACCTTCCTGTCGGCATCGGGGTCGGACTGCGGCATCGCCAACGTCAACATCGGCACGTCGGGCGCCGAGATCGGCGGCGCATTCGGCGGTGAAAAGGAAACCGGCGGCGGCCGCGAGTCGGGCTCGGACGCCTGGCGCAACTACATGCGCCGCGCCACCAACACCATCAACTACTCGCGCAACCTGCCGCTGGCCCAGGGCATCAAGTTCGGCGAGTAAGCCCGCACGCAAGGGGCCAGGCCCCGTGGCATTGTCATTGTCGACAATGCCACGGGGCCTTTTGACGTGGGTTATGTTGCACCTCCTACATACGATTAGCCTGACTTACAAAATGTTGCCCGGGTCGATGCTACATTTCTTCGTCACAAATCGAACCCGCCTCCCATGACGACACGCCGACGCTTCGCCCCTTCCCTGCGCATCCTGACTGCCGCCCTGGCGCTGGGTCTGGCCGGCACCGCCGTCGCCGGCGTGTCGTACCGCCTGGACCGGCCGTCCGCTGCGCCCGGCGACACCGTCACCATCGAAGCGGTGTATTTCAATGAAGGCAACGCGCGCGCCACCTGGGAGGCGCCGCCCGAACTGGTGCTGCAATGGCGCAGCCAGGACGGCCAGATCGTGCGCAGCCTGGCCAAGCTGCAAGGCGGCAAGGCCAACTACAGCGTGCCGGTCAACAATTTCGCCCGCATGTCGTGGAGCGCGGTCGTGCCCGCCACCGCCCGCGGCCTGCAGGCCATTGCCATCGAAGGCCAGCCGGCCATGATGGCGCTGGACGCCACCGGCCGCGACAGCGGCACCCTGGCCAGCACGCCCGCCCCCGGCCCCGTGGTCGACGCGCGCACCGGCCAGCCTGTGCCGCCGGCCGTCGTGGCCGCGGCCGGCGCATCGCCCGAAGGCGGCCCGGCGCCAGACACCGTTGCCGTCTCGAACTACCAGCAATCGGCGTTCGACCATTTCCGCAGCGCGATCTCGGAATACAAGCCGGTGTACTTCGACATCGGCACCCGCGGCCAGACCACCGCGCGCTTCCAGATCAGCGCCAAGTACCGGTTGTTCAGCCCGTCGGGCAACCGCCCGGCCACCTGGGGCGAGAACTTCTACCTGGGCTACACCCAGACCTCGCTTTGGGACCTGCAGGGCGATTCCATGCCCTTCATCGACACCACCTTCAACCCCAGCCTGTTCTGGCTGTCGGACAACATGTGGCAGTCGGAAAACCAGGCCTGGCGCCTGGGGCTGAACACCGGCGTCGAACACAACTCCAACGGCAAGGCCGGTGACGATTCGCGTTCGGTCAACGACGCCTACCTGCAGCCCCAGTTCAACTACCGCTTCGACGGCGGCAGCACGCTGACGTTCGCGCCCAAGGTCAAGGCCTACTTCGGCGTGGCCAGCGAAAACAGGGACTACGCCGACTACGCCGGCCGCGTCGACTGGAACCTGCGCTGGGCGCAGGACAATGGCGCGGTGGTATCGGCCATGTACCGCCAGGGCGACCAGCGCCGCCGCACCACCCAGCTGGATTTCGCCTGGCCGCTGCAGCGCACCTGGCTGAACATGAACGGCTACCTGCACCTGCAATACTTCAACGGCTACGGCGAAACGCTGCTGGGCTACAACCAACGCAACGAATCGCAATTCCGCATCGGCCTGTCGCTGGTGCCGTAGTCCCGAGGCGGGCGCAGGCGCTGGCGCTGGCCAGGCGCCCTAGCGCCCCCAGCGCAGCACCAGCGGGTCCAGCCGCCGCGCCACGTCCAGCAGGCCCTGCCGCACTTGCGGCCGCATGGCCGCAAACGGATGGCGCGGCGCGTCGCAGGCGATGATGCCCCCGGCGTGCATCAACGCCTTGGCGGTCAGGATGCCGCCCTGGCGATTTTCGTAATTGATCAACGGCAGCCAGCGCTCGTACAGGCGGTAAGCCTCGTCGGCGCGGCCATCGCGGTGGGCCTGGATGATCGGGCGAATGCCGTCGGCAAAGCCGCCGCCGGTCATCGAGCCCGTCGCGCCCGCATCCAGATCGGGCAGCAGCGTGATGGCCTCTTCGCCGTCCCATGGCCCTTCCACCGCCGCGCCGCCCAGCGCGATCAGGTCGCTCAGCTTGCTGGCCGCGCCGGCGGTTTCGATCTTGAAGTACGACACCTGTTCGATCTCGCGCGCCATGCGGGCCAGCAGCGCCGCCGGCAACGGCGTGCCGCTGACCGGCGCATCCTGGATCATGATGGGAATGTCCAGCGCGTCCGACACCTGCTGGAAGAATCCCACCACCTGCTCGTCGGACACGCGGATCGTGGCGCCGTGATACGGCGGCATGATCATCACCATGGCCGCGCCCTGTTCCTGCGCGCGGCGGCTGCGCGCCGCGCAGACGCGGGTGCCGTAGTGCGTGGTCGTCACGATGACCGGCACGCGCCCGGCCACATGCTCCAGCAGCGTGCGCGTCAGCGTCTCGCGCTCGTCATCCGACAGCGAGAACTGCTCGGAAAAGTTGGCCAGGATGCACAGGCCATCCACGCCCGAATCGATCATGAAGTCCACCGCGCGTTTCTGGCCGGGCAGGTCCAGTTCGCCGGATTCGGTGAAGATGGTGGGCACCACCGGGAAGATGCCGCGATAGCGCGGCGCCCGGCCTGCGGTTGCGGGTATCGAAGCCGCCGTCATTGTCGTCGTCATGGCGTTCACTCGATGATGTTGAAGTCTTTCAGGTAGTCGGTCTTGAGCGTCAAGCCCAGGCCCGGCTTGTTGTCGTCCAGGTCGATGAAGCCTTCGCGGGCCACCGGCTCGCCGTCGAAGAGGTAGTAGAACAATTCATTGCCCACTTCCACATCGAACATGGGGAAGTACTCGCTCATGGGCGAGGCCAGCGTGCTCATCGTCAGGTGGTAGTTGTGCATCTGGCCGGCGTGCGGAATCACCGGCACGCTGTAGGCCTCGCACAGCGCATTGATCTTGTGCGCCGCGGTGATGCCGCCCACCCGGTTGGTGTCGTACTGCACCACCGACACGGCCTTGCGGTCCAGCAGCTGCTTGAAGCCGTACAACGAAAACTCGTGCTCGCCGCCCGAGATGGGAATGGACGTCAGCTGGTTCAGCTCGGCGTAGCCGTCGATGTCATCGGCAATCACCGGTTCTTCCAGCCAGCGCGGTTCGAACTTTTCCAGCTTGGGCAGCATGCGCTTGGCGTATTCGAGGTTCCAGCCCATATAGCATTCCAGCATCAGGTCGGTGTCGTAGCCGATCACCTCGCGCACCGCCTCGACCGATTTCAGGTTTTCGGACACGCCGTGCTGCAAGTGCGCCGGGCCGTAGCCAAAGCGCATCTTGAACGCCTTGAAACCTTGGTCCAGATAGGTCTGCGCCTCTTCCTGCATCGCCTTCAGGTCGCCGCGGTACAGCTTGGAGTAGTAGACCGGAATCTTCTCTTTGGTGCGTCCGCCCAGCAGCTTGAAGACCGGCTTGTTCACCGATTTGCCCAGGATGTCCCAGATCGCCAGGTCCACGCCCGAGATCGCCGCCATCGTCACGCCCTTGCGGCCCCAGGCGTGGGTGGCGCGGTACATGCGCTGCCACAGGTATTCGTAGTCCCAGGGATCATGGCCCACCACCAGCGGCGCCAGGTACTGGTCGATGATGGCCTTGGCAATGCGCGGCGCCAGCGCCACGTTGCCCAGTCCGACGATACCGTCGTCCGTTTCGATCTCGACCACCGTCCAGCCATGAAAGCGGAAGGTGCTCATGGTTTCCTGCGGCGAGTACAGCAGATCCATGGCGTTGGAGCAGAAGTTGCCTTGCGGCGGCACGGTCTTGCCGGTCCATTCGTAGACGCGTGCGCGGACGGATTTGATCTTCATGTGGGGTTCCTGCGTAAAGGGTCGAACGAGTCGGGAAACGGGAAACGAAGGGCGGATTCAGGCCGCGGCGGCGCGCGTGGCGCGATGCGACAGGCCCATGCGGCAGGCAATGCAGAACGCCTGCCAGGTGGCGTCGACATGGGCGCGTCCCTGGCCCGCGATGTCATAGGCCGTGCCGTGGGCCGGCGTGGTGATCGGAATGGGCAAGCCGCCCTGCACCGTCACCCCGCGCGAGAAGCCCAGCAGCTTGATCGCGATCTGGCCCTGGTCGTGGTACATCGTGACAATGGCCTGGAACTGCCCGGCCTGCGCCTTCAGGAAGATCGTGTCCGCCGGAAACGGCCCCTGCACCGGCAGCCCTTCCTCGTTAAGCTGGCGCACCGCGGGCGCAATGATGTCCACCTCTTCGCGCCCGCACGTGCCGCCATCGCCGCCATGCGGGTTGAACGCCGCCACCGCCACGCGCGGCTCGGCCACGCCATTGGCCTGCAACGACTGATAGATCAACCGGGTCGCGGCCTTGATGCCGTCGATGCTCAGGGCCGCTGCCGCATCCTTGAGCGGAATGTGCGAGGACACACGCGACGTCCACAGATCGCCCAGGGTATTGAATTCGCAGAAATAGCCCGTCACGCCCAGGTACTGCGCAAAGTGGTGCAGCTCGTCATCGTGGCGCAGGCCGCCCTGCTTCATCGCAAATTTGTTCAGCGGCGCAAAGCAGATGGCGTCGATGTGGCCGTCGCGCGCCGCATCCATGCAGGCGTTCAGCACGCGCAGTACCGATGCCCCGCCGGCCGCCTGGGCCTGGCCGACCGTCACGTCCTGCTGGCGCACCGTGTCCATCGCCAGCCAGGCGGGCGCGGCGGTGTCCGGCCGCGCGCGCACCGCCTCGATGCTGTCCACCGCCTGCGTGGCCACCTGCACGCCCGCCACGCGCTGGCCTTCGCGCCACAGCCATTCGTCACCCACCAGCACGATGTTGGCCTGCTGCGTCGCCTCGGGCCGCGCCAACAGGCGCGCAATCAGTTCGGGGCCGATGCCGGCGGGGTCGCCCAGCGTCAGGGCGATGACGGGTTTGATATCGGGATTCATGCTGCGGCTCATTCCACGGAAATATGGTTCTTCTTGATGATGCCGGCGTAGCGCTGGTTCTCGGCCTGGTGGAACTGCGCGAACTGCGCCTGACTCATCGGGTTGATATCGGCGCCGATCGCCTGCAGGCGGGCCTGCGTGTCGGGCAACGCCAGGATGCGGTTGACGGCGTCGTGCACTCGCTGCTGCACGGCGGCGGGCGTCGCGCTGGGCATGTAGATGCCGTACCAGGCGCTCATTTCGACGCCGGGCACACCCGCCTCGGCCATCGTCGGCACGTCCGGCAACTGCGGATTGCGCTTGGCGCTCAGCACCGCCAGCGCGCGCACCTTGCCGCTCTTGACGTGCGGAATCACCGACGACGCCGTTTCGAACGCAATCTGCACCTGGCCGCCCATCAGGTCCACCATGGCAGGGCCGCTGCCGCGATACGGAATGTGCGTCATCTGCACGCCCGTCGCGTCCTTGAACAGTTCCGCGGCGATGTGCTGCGTGCTGCCCGAACCGCTGCTGGCAAAGTTGTATTCGCCTGGCTTGCGCTTGAGCAGCGCGATCAGTTCCTGCACCGACTGCGCCGGCACCGCGTTGTTCACCACCAGGATGTTGGGCACCGCGCCCACGAACACCACCGGCGTCAGGTCGCGGTCGTTGTCGTAGCCCAGCTTGAGCAAGTGCGGCGCAATCGCGTGCGCCGTCGACACGCCCATCACCATCGTGTGGTTGTCGGCGGACTTGGCGGCCAGGTCCGCCGCCAGCGTATTGGATGCGCCCGGCTTGTTCTCGACCACCACCGTCTGCTTGAGCATCGGCCCCAGCTTGTCCGCCACTGCACGGGCCATCGCATCGGTGCCGCCGCCAGGCGCAGAGCCCACCAGCAGGCGCAGCGGCCGCGTCGGCCAGTCGGCGCTCTGGGCGTATGTGGGCATTGCGGCGGACAGGCACAAGGCACCGGCCGCCAGGGCGGCGCATAGCCGAATCTTCATGGTTGTCTCCTTGGGGGTTTATCGCCCGTGACGGGCTTTGTTATGGGTGCATCTTAGAAACAAGCGCTGTTTCCGTAAAATGAAACTTTTGCACCAACCGTTCACCCCAGGCGATCAATCATGGAACGCGTTCCCAACGTCCCCGCCCTGCTGGCCCGCTTGCGCATGCGGCAGATCGTGCTGCTGCTGGCCATTGAAGAACGCGGCACCCTGCGCGCCGCCGCCACCCAGCTCAACATGACCCAGTCCGCCGCCAGCAAAATGCTGCACGAGCTGGAACTGGCTATCGGCCAACCGCTGTTCGAACGCGTCGGCCGCGGCCTGGCCCTGACGGCCGCCGGTGATTGCGTGATGGGTTACTTTCGCGGCATGCGGGGCACGGTGTCGTCCCTGGCCCGCGAACTGGAAGAATTGCGCCTGGGCAGCGCCGGCAAGCTGTTCATCGGCAGCATCATGGCCGCCTCGCCCGGCCACCTGACCGACGCCCTGCTGCGCCTGAAACAGACCTACCCCCTGCTGGCCGTGGAAATCTCCACCGGCACCAGCGACCTGCTGATCCAGCGCCTGAACGAAGGCAAGCTCGACGTCGCCATCGGGCGGATGCTGACGCTATCGGACCGCCACTACGTCTTTCGCCCCATCGGCGACGAAGCCCTGTGCGTAATCGCCGCCACCGACCACCCGCTGGCCCGCCGCAAACGCGTGACCTTCGACGCCCTGCAGGCCTACCCCTGGATTCTGCAACCGCACGGCAGCCCCATGCGCGACGTGATGGAACAGGAATTTCGCAGCCACAACGCCACCCTGCCCAAAGGCTTGATCGAGTCCGCCTCGATCCTGACCACCACGAACCTGGCCATCAAATCCGACATGCTCGGCGTCATCCCCGAATCCGTCGCCAGCCGCTACGCGCGCCATGGCCTGCTGGCGATCATTCCGTATCAGATTCAGCAATCGCTGGCGGCATTTGGCAGCATTGTTCCCAAGGACCGGCCCTTGAGCACGGCGGCCACGCACTTCGTGCAATTGCTGCACGGGGCGGCGTAGCGCGGTGATTTCGTCTGTGCGCCTTGGCAACCGACGAAGCCGCCCACCACGCCCCCTACAGATCCTCGTCCTCTTCCACCCGAGGCATCAAATACGCCGTCAACGCGCTGGACGCTCCCGCCATCGCCCAAAGCAAGAAGAACGACACCGTATAGAACCCCACCCGACCCGACGGCACGTATCCCATCACCGCCACATCCAGCGGGTCGATCAAGGCAAACACCACCGCGCTGCCCACCGCTGCCGCCAGGAACGACGGCCACAGTATCCACATCAGTGACTTCAACCCCATGGCGTGCCTCCCGAATTCATCAACGCGCCGCGGGCGTCGCGGCCGGATCGGCCGGCTCGATCACCAGCCCTCGCTTGACCACCCCTTCCACGATCGGCTGATTGCCGAACTGCGTGTAGGCGAAATAGATCGTGATCGCACACCCCACCACCGCCAGGAAGGGCCCCGCCATCAGGAACCAGGGCCAGGGTTCCCGGTACCAGGGCTTGACCGTCAACGGCGCGGCAACATGGGCAGTATTCATCGTGGGCATCCTTGTCGAAATTCAATCGGGAACAGGGTCCAGCAGGTCCGGCATTCAATCCGGTACGTAAAAGCTTGCGGCTTCGTCGGTCTCGATCGACCGGTTGTCTTGATCCTGGGCGCGCGCCCGCAACGTGATGGCATGCGCCCCGGGCTCGGCCCCCGCCGGCGCGCGGATCACCATCGGCACCAGCTTGTTCGCCGCCGCCTCGACCTCCACCACGTCCGACCCGCCCTGCCCGGCCAGCACCGCCAGCCCGGGCATGCCTTCGGCCGACAGGCGCAGCCGCATCGGCGAATCCGACGTGTTGATGATCTGCAGCCGATACACGTTTTCGATCATGCCGCCCGCTACCTCGCGGCCCAGCGCGCCCCGGTCGCGAATCACATCGACGCGCAGCGGATTGCGCAGCGCCAGCGACACCACGAACGCCACCGCCAGCCCCAGGATCAGCGTGCCGTAGATCAGCACCCGCGGTCGCAGCAGGTGCGAGCGCGCGCTTTGCGCCGACAGTCCGTCCAGCATGGCCCGTTCCGACGTATAGCGGATCAGCCCGGACGGGTATTGCATCTTGTCCATGACCTGCTCGCAGGCGTCGATACAGGCGCCGCAGCCGATGCACATGTATTGCAGGCCTTCACGGATGTCGATGCCCGTCGGGCACACCTGCACGCACAGGCTGCAATCGACGCAATCGCCCAGCCCCGCCGCCTTGTGGTCGATCTTGCGCGAGCGGCCGCCGCGCGGATCGCCGCGGCGCTTGTCGTAGGTCACCACGAACGTGTCGGGGTCCACCATCACGCTTTGAAAGCGCGCATAGGGACACATGTACTTGCACACCGACTCGCGCATGAAGCCCGCGTTGCCCCAGGTGGCAAAACCGTAGAACAGCATCCAGAACCATTGCCACGGCCCCAGCTGCAGCGTGAACAGCTCGTGGCCCAGCTCGCGGATCGGCGCAAAATAGCCGATGAAGGTCGACCCCGTCCACCAGGCCAGCGCGATCCACAGCGCATGCTTGGTGATCTTGATGCGCGCCTTGCGCCAGGACCAGGGCGATTCGTCCAGCCGGATGCGCGCAATGCGGTCGCCTTCGACCTTGCGCTCGATCCACATGAAGATTTCGGTGTAGACCGTCTGCGGACAGGCGTAGCCGCAGAACAGCCGCCCGGCCACGGCGGTGAACAGGAACAGCGCCAGCGCCGAGATGACCAGCAGCACGGCCAGGTACACCACGTCCTGCGGCCACAGCACCAGCCCGAACAGGTAGAACTTGCGCGCGCCCAGGTCGAACAGCACGGCCTGGCGGCCGTTCCATTGCAGCCAGGGCAGGCCGTAGAAAATCAGCTGGGTGATGAAGACGAAAGCGATACGCCAGCGCGCAAAGATGCCGCTGACCGAACGCGGATAGATCTTGCTGCGCACGCCGGCCAGCGTCTGCTCCAGCGTTTCCTGGCCGGGCCGCGGCGGGCGCGTGTGCGGCCGCCAGGGTGGCGGGTCGCCGCCAGGCGAACTGCTGACGCTTGCGGTTGACCCATCATCCATGTGCTGCTCCGTGCGGTAAGTCCATCTGATATGGGGGCTGCCGGCTTGCCGCGCCCCCACCTATGCGCCGTCTGACTAATTGGCCGGCTTGGCGGCCGAGGCCTGTTGCTGCGCCGGCGGCTGCGCGCCATCCGGCTTGTTGGACAAGCCCCAGACCCAGGCCGTCAGGATCTTGATCTGCTCGGGGCTGAGGATGTCGCCATGAGCCGGCATGCGGTTGTCGCGGCCATCCAGGATCGTCTTGACGATGGTGGCTTCCGAGCTGCCGTACAGCCACACGTCGTCGGTCAGGTTGGGTGCGCCCAAGGCCTGGTTGCCCTTGCCGTCGACGCCGTGACAGGCGACGCAGTAATTGGCGAACTCGCGCTTGCCGCGGAACACGCGCACGGGGTCGGCGGTCAGGCCCGACAGCGAACGCACGTATTGCGCGATGTCGCCGGCGGTCTTGGCGTCGATGGCGGCCTTCCAGGGCGGCATCATGCCGATGCGGCCGTTGGTGATGGTCTGCGTGATGGCTTCGGGCGAACCCCCGTGCAGCCAGTCGCCGTCGGTCAGGTTGGGAAAGCTGGGGCCGCCCTTGGCGTCCGAGCCGTGGCATTGCGCGCAGGTGTTCAGGAACAGGCGCTGGCCGATTTCACGGGCACCGGGGTCGGCGGCGATCTGCGGCACCGTCATGGTGTCGAAACGCGCGTAGATGGGGCGCACCGCTTCGGCCATCTTGGCCTGCTGGCGCGCCACTTCGTCGGCGCTGCTGTAGCCCAGCTGGCCCTTGTATTCGCCCAGGCCGGGCATGAAGAACAGGTAGCCCAGTGCAAACACGCAGGCCAGCAGGTACATCCAGGTCCACCAACCGGGCACGGGGTTGTTCAGCTCGGTCAGGTCACCGTCCCAGACGTGGCCGGTGTCTTCGACCTGGCCATTGGCCGGCTTGGTGCTGAGCCAGCGGCGCTGCGTGTACAGCAGCCACAGGCACCAGACCACGCCGCCCACCGCGACGATCGAGATGAAATACCCCCAGAAGCCATTGACGAAATCGCTCATGACCGATCCGCTCCATCTTGTTGTGCCGGCCCGAATTCATCGGGCAGCGCGAACGGCAGCAGGGCCGATTCGCTGTTGGCACGCTGGCGGCCGCGCGAGCAGGCCCACCAGACGATGCCGATAAAGGTCGCCATCGAAATGGCGGTGACGATTGCGCTGAGGAATGCCATGGTCAGCCTCCCGTGGCGGCCGGTTGCACGGCCGCGGCGGCGGGTGCTGCGGCGGGCGGCGTGGCCGCTGGCACGGCCGACGGCGCGGCGGGCTCCGCGGCCTTTTTGGCTTCTGCAGCCTTCCTGGCCTCTTCCGCCTTCCTGGCTTGCTGAGCCTTGCGCACGCCCACGCCCATCCCTTGCAGGTAGGCCACCAGCGCGTCCTCTTCGGTCTTGCCTTCGATGGCCTTGGGTGCGGCGGCGATGTCTTCGTCCGTGTACGGCACGCCCAGGGCGCGCAGGGCGCGCATGCGCTGGTCCACGTTCTGGCCGGTGATCACGGTCTTTTGCAGCCACGGGTAGGCCGGCATGTTGGACTCGGGCACCACCTTGCGCGGATCGCGCAGGTGGATGCGATGCCAATCGTCGGAATACCGCTCGCCCACGCGCGCCAGGTCGGGACCCGTGCGCTTGGAGCCCCACAGGAAGGGATGGTCGAACACCGATTCGGAGGCCAGCGAATACGAGCCGTAGCGCTGCACTTCGGCGGCCAGCAGGCGCACCTGCTGCGAGTGGCAGCCGACACAGCCTTCACGGATGTAGACGTCGCGACCCATCAGGCGCAGCGGGCTGTAGGGTTCGACCCCCGCCACCGGCTGCGTCGTGCTGTGCTGGAAGAACAGCGGCACGATCTGGACCAGGCCCGCGAAGGACACCACCAGGATGCTGGCGATGATCATCCAGCCGATGTTCTTCTCGAGCGTCTGGTGAGAAAAGAAGCCTTGTTGCTTGTTGGCCATGATGTCCTCGTCAAACGGTGGCCGGCGCGGCGACGGCGATGGCCGGTGCGCGGGTGGCGTGGGGATCGTCTTGCGGAATCGCGGGGTTCACCGCCTGCGCACCGCTGACGGTCTTCCAGACGTTCCAGGCCATGACCAGGACACCCGACAGGAACAGCGCCCCGCCCAGCAAGCGGATCAGGTAGTAGGGCACGCGCGTCTTGAGTTCTTCGACGAAGCTGTAGACCAGCGTGCCGTCGGCGGCCGTGTCGCGCCACATCAGGCCCTGCTGCACCCCGGCGATCCACATCGCGGCGATGTAGAGCACCACGCCGATGGTGGCGATCCAGAAGTGCAGTTCGATGGCCTTGACGCTGTACATCTTTTCGCGGCCGTACAGGCGCGGAATCAGGTAATACAGCGAGCCGAACGAGATCATCGCGACCCAGCCCAGCGCGCCGGAGTGCACGTGGCCGATGGTCCAGTCCGTGTAGTGCGACAGCGCGTTCACGGTGCGGATCGACATCATCGAGCCTTCGAACGTGGCCATGCCGTAGAACGACAGCGCGGTCACCATGAACTTCAGGATCGGATCGGTGCGCAGCTTGTACCAGGCGCCCTGCAGCGTCATGATGCCGTTGATCATGCCGCCCCACGACGGCGCCAGCAGGATCAGCGAGAACGTCATGCCCAGCGACTGGGTCCAGTCAGGCAGCGAGGTGTACAGCAGGTGGTGCGGGCCCGCCCACATGTACGTGAAGGCCAGCGCCCAGAAGTGGACGATGGACAGGCGGTACGAATAGATCGGACGGCCGGCCTGCTTGGGCACGAAGTAATACATCATGCCCAGGAAGCTGGTGGTCAGGAAAAAGCCCACGGCGTTGTGGCCGTACCACCATTGCACCATCGCGTCCTGCACGCCCGAGTAGGCGGAGTACGACTTCCACAGCGTCACCGGCATCTCGATGTTGTTGAAGATGTGCAGGATGGCGATGGTGAGGATGTACGAGCCGAAGAACCAGTTGGCCACGTAGATGTGCTTGGACCGGCGCTTGATGATGGTGCCGAAGAACACGATGGCGTAGGCGACCCAGACCAGCGTGATCAGGATGTCGATCGGCCATTCCAGTTCGGCGTATTCCTTGCTGCTGGTAAAGCCCATCGGCAGGGTGATGGCGGCAGCCACGATCACGACCTGCCATCCCCAGAAGGTGAACGCGGCCAGCCGGTCGCAGAACAGGCGGGTCTGACAGGTGCGCTGCACGACGTAGTACGAGGTCGCGAACAGCGCGCTGCCGCCGAAGGCGAAGATCACCGCGTTGGTGTGCAACGGGCGCAGGCGGCCGTAGCTCAGCCAGGCGGTGTCGAAATTCAACTGAGGCCAAATCAGCTGCGCGGCGAGAAAAACGCCCACAGCCATGCCGACAATGCCCCAGACCACCGTCATGAGCGCGAATTGCCTCACGACCCTGTAGTTGAAGGTATCGGCCTTGCTTGCGATTGCGGCGCAATCGTTCATCACCCTTCCCCTAAAAGAAACAAATAGCTCCAGGTTTCAATGATGGGGGGAGGCGCGCAAACGGGTGTTGATATGCGTCAAGCCGGGCAAAGGGCGCGGGGGAACTCGCGGCGGGAATGCGACAGACCGCGTCAGCCGCGAGCGGCCGGCCCGCTGTCGTCGTCGCGCAGGATGGCGGCGCCGGCGCTGTCGGTGTCGTCGTACTGGCCGTTGAACACGGCCCACCACAGGAATACGCCGATGGCGAACACGAACAGCAGCGACAGTGGCAGGAGCAGATAGAGAATGGTCATGGCGCGGCTTCCAGCGCGCCGCCGGCGGCTTCGCCGGCCAGACCGTGATGGCGCGTCAGCCGCCAGGAGTTATAGGCCACCGCCAGCGACGACACCAGCATGGTGATCGCGGCCAGCCAGGGCGTGACCCACCCCACCAGCGCCAGCGGCGTCATCAGCAGGTGCCAGGCCAGCGAGCCATGCAGGTTCTGGCGCGCCTTGCGGCGGGCGCGTTCCAGCAGCGCATCCAGTGCGGCGTCGGACATGGCCGGGTCGGCCGCCAGCGCGGCGTGTGCCGAGGCCATGGCGGTCGGCACCGCCATCGACATGGCGCAGGGACAGCTCATCACCAGCAATGCCACCATCACCGGCACGCTGTGGGCCGGGTCGATGTAGGCCCAGACCGCGCCCGCGCCCAGCGCCAGCGCCACCTGGGCCAAGACGAAGCGCGAGGCCAGGCGGTCGGCGCCGGCGCCCAGCGCCAGCCGCTGCGCTTCGACCCGCGCATGGCGCAGGCCGCCCGCGGCACCGCCGAACGACTGGCGGGCGCACAGTTCCAGGTAACGCGCCGTCAGCAGGAAGGCGACGAACATGGTGACTGAATCGAAATAGACTTCGCCGCGCCCGGTATAGGTGGCGTGGACGCTGGGAATGAAGGCGGCGACGATGCCCAGGGCCACCGGCACGTCCATGCCGGCGCGCCCCTGACGCAGGTTGGCGCCGGCGTGGCGCCAGATCGGCCAGGCCGAATACAGCACCACCGGTACGGTCAGGGCCAGGCTGGCCCAGTTCATCAGCACGATGGCCCAGTCCAGCGTGTCCAGCGCATCCTTGGGGATGCCTTCGTGGCGCAGGTAGCCGGGCCAGGCGAACATCATCACCTGCATCATCGCCAGCCAGGCCAGCGACAGGCGCACCAGCGCATGGCGGCGCTGCTGGCGTTCGTCGGCAGACAAGGTCGCCGGCACGGCGAAGATGGATTTTGCTCGCATGCGCCGATGGTAGGCCGCCCGCGCGCCATGCGCCTTGATGTGGATCAAGCCTTCAAGGCCGCCGCGCCCGCAGCACCGTCACCACCGCCCGCATCAGGGTGTCCAGGTCCTGCCCGTCGATGGTCAAGGCCGGGGTCAGGTAGACCACGTTGCCGAACGGGCGCACCCACACGCCCGCCTCGACCAGGCGCCGTTTGAGGGCCTCGCGGTCCTGGATGCCGTCCAGCTCGACCACGCCGATGGCGCCCAGCACGCGTACGTCGCGCACCCAATCCAGTTCGCGGCAGGGCGCCAGGCCCGTCGCCAGCGCGGCCGAGATCGCCTGGGCCTGGGCCAGCCGGGGTTCGGTCTCGAACAGGTCCAGCGAGGCGTTGGCGGCGGCGCAGGCCAGCGCATTGCCCATGAAGGTGGGGCCGTGCATCAGGGCGTGCGAGGGGTCGTCGGACCAGAAACCGTCGAACACCCGCTGGCTGGCCACGGTGGCGGCCAGCGGCAGGGTGCCGCCGGTCAGCGCCTTGGACAGCGTGATGATGTCGGGTTTGATCCCGGCCTGCTCGAAGGCGAACATCGTGCCGGTGCGGCCAAAGCCGGTGAAGATCTCGTCGAAGATCAGCAGCAGGCCATGGCGGTCGGCCAGGGTGCGCAGGCGCCGCAGCACGTCGGGGTCGTGCAGCAGCATGCCGCCGGCCCCTTGCACCAGCGGCTCGACCAGCATGCCGGCCAGCTGCGGCCCGCGCGTTTCCAGGAAGGCGTCCAGCTCGGCCATGGCCGCGTCGGTGCGCGGCAGGTCGACGATGTCGTGTTCGGCCAGCATGCCGCGAAACAGGCTGTGCATGCCCTCGTCCGGGTCGCACACCGCCATGGTGCCGAAGGTATCGCCGTGGTAGCCGCCACGAAACGCCAGGAAGCGGCTGCGGCCGCGTTCGCCCTGGTTCAGCCAGAACTGCACGGCCATTTTCATGGCGACTTCCACCGCCACCGAGCCGGAATCCGTATAGAACACGCGGTCCAGCCCCGGGCCGAGCAGGCCGGCCAGGCGCCGCGCCAGGGTCAGGGCGGGTTCGTGGGTCAGCCCCCCGAACATGACGTGCGGCATGGCGTCCAGCTGGGCCCGCACCGCCTGGGCGATGTGCGGGTGGTTGTAACCGTGGCAGGCGGTCCACCAGGACGCCACGCCGTCGATCAGCTCGCGGCCGTCGGCCAGTTCCAGCCGGCTGCCGCGACTGCGCGCCACGGGCAGGGGCGGCGTGGCCGTTTTCATCTGGGCATAGGGCAGCCAGATATGGGGCTGGCCCTGGGCCACCCAGTCGGGGGTCTGCATGTTTCACCTCCACTACAATGGCTCGCATTCTACGGCCTGGCCCGGCCCTTCCCTGCGGCGCCGGCCGCTGCGGGAAATCGTCATGTCTAAGCTGGACCCCCTGTTTTCTTCCGAATTGGCGCTGGCCGAATCGCGCCATGTGCGCCGCCGGCTGCGCACCGCCACCGCGGCCCCGGCCGGACGCATCGAGATGGGCGGCGCGCCCGCGCTGAACTTCTCCAGCAACGACTACCTGGGCCTGTCCAAGCATCCGCTGCTGATTGACCGTTCGCGAGAATGGGCAGCCCGTCACGGCGCCAGCGCCCAGGCGTCGCGTCTGGTCTGCGGCAACCTGGACCTGCACGAACAGGTCGAGGCCAAGCTGGCGCGCTTGAAGGGGACGGAAGCCGCGCTGCTGCTGGCATCGGGCTGGCAGGCCAACGCCGCCGTGCTGCCCGCCCTGCTGCGGGCGGCGCAAGGCCAGGGCGATGTGCAGGTCTACGCCGACAAGCTCAACCACGCCAGCCTGCACCACGGCTGCCAGGCGGCGGGGGTCAAGCAGATCCGCTTTCGCCACAACGACCTGGACCACCTGGAAACGCTGCTGGCCGCCCGGGCAGGGGCCGATGCAGCGCCCGCCGTCCGCTTCATCGTCACCGAAAGCGTCTTCAGCATGGACGGCGACCGCACCGACGTGGCCCGCCTGGCCGCGCTGGCCGACCGCTACAACGCCTTTGTGTATCTGGACGAGGCCCACGCCACCGGCGTGCTGGGCCCGCGCGGCATGGGCCTGGCAGGGCTGGCGCCCGGCCGCATCGACCTGGCGATGGGCACGTTCAGCAAGGCGCTGGGCGGCTTTGGCGCCTATGTCGCCGGCTCGCGCGCGCTGTGCGACTACCTGGTCAATGCGTGTTCAGGCTTTATCTACACCACGGCGCTGCCGCCGGCCGTGCTGGGCGCCATGGACGCCGCGCTGGACCTGGTACCCACGCTGGACGCCGAACGCGCCCGCCTGGCGGCCTCGGGCGACCGCCTGCGCGCCGCCTTGCGCGAACAGGGCCTGGATACCGCCGACTCGTCCACCCAGATCGTGCCCGCCATGGTGGGCGACGCCGCCCGCGCAATGGCGCTGGCCGCCAACCTGGAACAGCGCGGCCTGCTGGCCGTGGCGATCCGCCCGCCCACCGTGCCCGCCGGCACCAGCCGGCTGCGCATTGCCCTGAGCGCCGCGCACCGCGACGCCGATATCGACCGCCTGATCGCCGGCCTGGCCGCCGCGCTTGCCTGATGCGGAACACGCCTTTGCAAGCCCCGACCCTGCTGTTCGTGCACGGCTGGGCCTTCGACGCCGATTTCTGGGCGCCGCTGGCTGCCGCGCTGCTCGACTTGCCTCAAGCCACCTTCGACGCCGGTTACTTCGGCCCCGCGCGCACGCCCTGCCCCGACGGCCCGGTGATCGCCATCGGCCATTCCCTGGGCGTGCTGCGGCTGCTGCGCGAGAGGCCCCCGAATGGCATCGGCCTGGTGTCCATCAACGGTTTCGCGCGCTTTGCCGCCGCCCCGGATTTCGCCCCGGGCGTGCCGCCGCGCATGCTTGATCGCATGCTGGCCCGGCTGGCGGCGCAGCCCGATGCGGTGCTGCGCGATTTTCGCCAGCGCTGCGGCGCTACCGGTGCGTTCGGTTTGCCCAATATCGATGTGCTGGCGCGCGACCTGCGGGCGCTGCGCGATGACGACCAGCGCGCGGCATTGGCCGCCCTGCCCGTGCCCTGCCTGGCGCTTGCGGGCGACGCCGACCCCATCGTGCCCGCCCCGATGACGCGGGCCACCTTCGGCGACGGCGTGGTTTGGCGCGAAGGCGGTGGCCACCTGCTGCCCGTCACCGACACCGACTGGTGCGCCGCGCAGATCCGCGCCTTCCTGGCCCGCCTGGCGCCCGCCGCATGAGCCCGGATTCGCGCAACACCCGCATCGGCGACCGATTCGGCGCCGCCGCCGACCGCTACGACGCCCACGCGCCCGCCCAGCGCATCACGGCCGAACGGCTGGCCGATGACATCCTGCGGCTGCCGCTGCCGCCCCATCCGCGCATTCTGGAAATCGGCTGCGGCACGGGCCTCTTGACGCAGGCGCTGGCCGCGCGGCTGGGCCCGGCGGACTGGACCATCACCGACATCTCGCCCGCCATGCTGGCCCGCGCCCGGCAAGGCCCCGCCCTGCCCGGCCGCGCCCGCTACCAGGTGCTGGATGGCGAGCATCCCGATAGCCTGCCGGGCGGCTATGACCTGATCTGCTCCAGCCTGGCGGTGCAATGGTTCACGGACCTGAACGCCGGGCTGGGCCGGCTGGCCGCGCTGCTGGCGCCCGGCGGCCACCTGGCCGTGGCGACACTGGCCGCGGACACCTTCGCCGAATGGCGGGCGGCCCACCACGCCATCGGCCTGGCGGCGGCGACGCCGCAGTATCCGGCCCCCCACGCCATCCGTCCGGCCAGCGGCAATCTGGCCGGTGGCGTACACAGCGAACGGCTGATACAACAACATCCTGACGGCCTGCATTTCCTGCAGGCGCTCAAGGGCATCGGCGCCACCACGCCGGCGCCCGGACGAGCGCCGCTGGGGGCCGCCGCGCTGCGGCGGGTGCTGGCGCAGTTCAACCAACAAGGAGCCACGGTGACCTATCACCTGGCCTACGGCATGTGGAAAAACCCTCATAAGTCCGACCTCAAAGGCGTATTCGTGACCGGCACCGACACCGGCATCGGCAAGACCCTGGTGTCGGCCATCCTGGCGCGCGCCTGGAATGCCGACTACTGGAAGCCGGTGCAGACCGGCGTGGCCGAGGAACCCGGCGACACCGACACCGTCGCACGCCTGGCGCAACTGCCGCCCGAACGCCAGCACCTGCCCGCCTACGTCTTGCAGGCGCCGCTGTCGCCCTGGGCCGCCGCGCCGCTGGAAGACGCCGAGATCGATGCCACCGCCATCGTGCCGCCTCGCACCGACGCCCCGCTCATCATCGAAGGCGCCGGCGGCCTGTACGTGCCGATCGACGACAGCCATATGATGATCGACCTGATCGCGCGCCTGGGCCTGCCGGTGGTGCTGGCCGCGCGTAGCGGCCTGGGCACCATCAACCACACCCTGCTCAGCCTGGAAGCGCTGCGCCGCCGCGCCATCCCGGTGCTGGGCGTGGTGATGAGCGGGCCGCTGTCGGCCGGCAACCGCGAAGCCATCGAACGGTTCGGCAACGTACGCGTGCTGGCGGAAATTCCGCCGCTGGACCGCGTGGACGCCGCCGCCGTGCAAGCGCTGGCGCGCCTGATTCCGCCGCTGGACGAGTGCCTGGCGACGTTGGATGGCGCCGCCTAGCGGCCACGCCGGCGGCCGGGCACGCCGCCCGCCGTGAAGCGGCAACGCCGCGCCAACAGGCCGCAAGAACCCGCCGGCCCCGAACGCGCCTACCCCAGCGCCCCGCTGGCGCGCAACCTCGCCGCCTGCGCCGCATCGATGCCGGCTTCGGCCAGCACCTCGTCGCTATGCTGGCCGAAGGCAGGCGCCGCGCACGGGGTGGACGGTGCGCTGCGGCCATACTTGATGGCCTGGGCAAAACCCCGGTAGCTGCCCACCACCGGATGCGCAAAGGTCGAGATCATGCCCTCGGCCTGCACCTGCGGGAAATCGAACATGTCTTCGACGCCGCGGGCCGCGGCGCAGGGCACCTCTTCGCCGAACAACGCTTCCCACTCCAGGGCAGTGTGCGCCTGCAGGGCCTCGTGCAACCGCGGCACGATCTCGTCGCGGTACTGCGCACGCTTGCGCACCGAGTCGTAGCGGGCATCGGCCGCCAGTGCCTGCAAACCGGTCTTGGCGCACAGCGCCTGCCAGAAATGCGGCGTGTTGGCGGAGATATACAGATAGCCGTCACGCGTGGGATGGATGCCGGTAATGCCTCCCGACCGCATGTCGCGCCCGATCTCGCGCGGCTCGCCTTCGGCCCACACCAGCCGCGCCGATTGCAAGGCCAGCGCGCTGCGCAGCAGCGACACGCCCACGAACTGGCCGCGGCCGCTGCGCTCGCGTTCAAACAACGCCGACGCCACGCCCGCCGCGACCATGGACGACGCGTAGTAGTCCACCACCGACCCGTACAGCACTTCCGGCGGCCCGTCGGCGCGGCCCTGCAAGGCGCACATGCCCGTCATGGTCTGCAGCACCTGGTCGTAGCCCGCCTTGTCCTTGAGCGGGCCACTTTCGCCATAGCCGGTCACCGCACAGTAGATCAGCCGCGGATTGATCTCGGCCAGTTGCTCGTAGGCGATGCCCAGGCGCGCCGGCACGCTGGGGCGGAAGTTGTGCACCAGCACGTCGGCGCCCGTCACCAGCGTACGCAGCACGTCCCGCGCCGCGTCCTGCTTCAGGTCCAGCACCAGCCCGCGCTTGCCGCGGTTCACGCCCAGGAAGGCGCGGCTTTCGGCCTCCAGCGTCGAGGGATACTTGCGCAGGTTGTCGCCTGAGGGTGGCTCGATCTTGATCACGTCGGCTCCCTGGTCGGCCAGCAGCGCGCAGCCGTAGGGACCGGCAATATAGGCGCTCAGGTCCAGCACGCGCACCCCCGCGAGCGGCCCGATGGAGGATCGCGGCGTCGTGGCTCGGGTCATCGCGCCTCCAGCGTGTCGGCCAGGCGCACCACCGTTTCGGCGCGGCGCAGGAAAGGGCCATCGATCATGCGACCATCCACCACGAAGGCGGCCACGCCTTGTGCCTCGGCCTGCCCGGCCGCCTGCACCACTCGCCGCGCGTGGGCGATCTCGGCATCCGTGGGCCGGAATACGGCGTTGGCCAGCGGCACCTGGCGCGGATGGATGCAGCTTTTGCCCAGAAAGCCCAGGCGGCGCGCCAATTCGGCCTCGGCCCGAAAGCCCGCCTCGTCCGCGATATTGGCAAACGCCGAATCGTAGGCGAACACGCCCGCCTCGGCCGCCGCCAGCCGCAGCGCGAACATGGCCTGCTGTACCGCCGCCGGCTCGCGGCGGTCGATGCCGGCCGGCTCGAACAGGTCGCCCAGCCCCAATTGCAGGCCCGCCACCGACGGATGCGCCGCGGCCAGCGCGGCGGCATCGCGCAAGGCGCGCGGCGATTCGACGTTGAGCAGCAACCCCACCGGCCGGGCCACGCCATTGGCCAGGCGCGCCCGTTCGATCGCATCGGCCGCGGCCCGCACCTGCGTCACGGATTCGGCCTTGGGCAGGTTCACCAGGCGCAGCGCGGGACGCACCACGGCCTGCACGTCGGCCTGGAAATGCGCGGAATCCAGCGCGTTGACGCGCACGATCAGCGTCTTGGCGCTGGCCACGGCGGCCGCCGATTCCAGCAGCGCGGCCAGATGGCCGCGCGCCTCGCCCTTGCGTTCGGCGGCCACGGCGTCTTCCAGGTCGAACGACAGTGCATCGGCCGGGCCGGCCAGGGCCTTGGCGAAGAGCTCGGGACGCGATCCCGGTACAAACAGTTTGCTTCTCATTCGGGCACTCTCAACAGCGGCGGGGGTTGCGGATCATTGGATGGAGATGTTGCGGTCGGCGGCCACCCGCTTCCAGCGGGCCGCGTCGGCCTGCACCAGGTCGGCGAACTGCGCCACGGTCAATTCGGCCGGCACCGCGCTTTCCTCGGCGAACATGGCGCGCATCTTCGGATCGTTGACGATGCCGCGGATCTCGGCGTTCAAATGTTCGACCAGCGGGGCCGGCGTGCCCGCGGGCGCCAGCACGCCCCACCACAATTCGACGGCGTAGCCGGGCTGGCCTTCGGCGATGGTGGGCAGGTCGGGATAGAACGGCGAACGCGTCGGCGAGGTCACGGCCAGCACGCGCAGCTTGCCGCCCTTGAGCAGCGACGCGGTCGACGCAAAGCTGCCGATCACGAAGTCCACCCGGCCACCGGCCAGGTCGTTCAATGCGTGCGACATGCCCTTGTAGGGCACATGCGTAAAGCTCGTCTTCTCGCCGCCCGCCAGGATCTCGCTGGCCATCTGGTTGACCGAGCCCAGCCCCGCGCTGCCATAGGTCAGCTTGCCGGGTTCCTTGCGACCCGCCGCCAGCAGATCCGCCACCGACCGGTAGGGCGAGTCCTGCCCCACCACCAGCGCCATCGGGCTGCGCGCCAGCATCGCCACCGGCGCGAAGCTGCGCGCCACGTCGTACTTCAGATTGGTCTGCACCGCCGCATTGGTCGTCAGCGTCGACGAGGACAGCATCAGCACCGAACCGTCCTTGGCGGCACGCGCCACGTATTCGGCGCCGATGGCGCCCCCCGCGCCGGGGCGGTTCTCGACGATGACGGTGGCGCCTACGCGGGCGCCCAGCTTTTCGGCCAGTACCCGTGCAAACACATCATTGCTGCCGCCCGGCGGGAACGGCACCACCATCGTGACGGTGGCGGGCAAGGTGGGCGCTGCGGCCGAGGCGCCCGCGGCCATCAGCCCGGCCAGACAAGCGGCCGCCAGGCCGCCCAGGATCTTCTTCATGGCATGTCTCCGTGTCCACGGTCAGGCAGACATGTGCCCGCCGTGTTGTTATGGTCGACGCCATGCTAGGCCTGTCGCCTGGTGATATAAAGCGAGGATTCTTAAAACACTACGTGAGGATTCCTCATGAAGATCGAATCGTTCCGCACGCTCAATGCCGTGTTGCGCGGCGGCAGCTTCGCGGCCGGCGCGGCCGACATGAACCTGTCGCCCAGCGCCGTCAGCCTGCAGATGAAGCAGATCGAGGAATACTTCGGCCAGCCCCTGTTCGACCGGTCGGCGTTGCAGGCCCGCCCCAATGCCTTCGCCGCGGAAGTCGACGCGGTGCTGCAAGACGCCCTGTCGCGGCTGGACGAGCTGCGCCGGCGCAGTACGCCGCAGGTCGAAGGCCGGGTACGGCTGGGCACCATCGAGCCCTTGCAGGTGACCCTGCTGCCGCCGCTGCTGCGGGTGCTGCGCGAGCGCTATCCGCAACTGGACGTGCGGCTGGTGCGCGGCCGCGCGACCGAGCTGGTCGAAAGGCTCAAGACCGGCGAAATCGACGCGGCGATCATCACGCAGCCGGAAACCGGCGGGTCCCGGCGGCTGGCGTGGACGCCGCTGTTTCGGGAACGCCTCGTGCTGATCGCTCCGCCGCAGTCGCGCGAGAAATCGCTGGCCGATCTGTTCGAACGCTACGAATGGATCCGCTTTGACAAGACCACCATCGGCGGCCGCCTGGCGGCCCGCTATGTTGCGCAGCATGCACCGCACGCCCGCTGCCGCATCGACCTGCCATCGCTGGCCGCGCTGACCGCGCTGGTGTCCGAAGGCCTGGGCGTAAGCATCCTGCCCGAGCCCGGCCCCAACCTGCTGGACGTGCATCCCGTGCGCGTGCTGCCGCTGGGCAAGGACGCGCCCTATCGGCAGATCTCGTTCGTGTGTCGGCAGACGGACCAGGACAACCGCCTGGTGCAGGCGCTGCTGGAAGGCGCCCGCCCGTAGCATCGCCCGCAGCCTGTCCGCGCCGCGGGGCAGCCCCGGCGCAAACCCGCCCCGCGCGCATCAATCCGCCGCCACCTCATGCAAAAAGCGCTCGATGGCCGCCACCAGGGCCAGCGGCGTTTCATTCATCGGATAGTGCCCCGCATTCTGCAGCACCTGAACCGCTGCCCCCGGATAGCGCTGTCCATAGGTCGCCGCCATCAGCGCCGCGTTGAACACCGGATCGTGTTCGCCCACCAGCGCCAACACCGGATGGCGCCCATCGATCACGTCGCTGAAATCGGTATCGGCCCAGGCCGGCAGATAGGCGGCAAACGCCTGGGCTGACGAGTGCTCGGCGGAATACGCCGCCTTCCACTGTACCCACGCCGCCGGCAGACGCCCGCCGGTGCTGCGGTCGATGATGGCACGACGCTTGGCAAGGTCGTCGGCCGCCCCCTCCAGCAATGCCCGCGTGGCCGGCGCCATCGCCACGCCACCGCAAGGCACCGGTGCCACCGGCACCAACGCACGCACCCGCCGCGGCGCCAGCGTCGCGACCCGCTCGATGGCCATGCCGCCCATCGAATGCCCTACCAGGCTGAATCGATCAAACCCCAGCGCGTCCGCCAGCGCCAGGGTATCTGCGGCGATCTCGTCGATGCGGTACGAGCCCGGGACATCGCGCATGCCGCCATAGCCGCGATAGTCCATGAACACGTAGCTGAAGGCGGTGGCCGACAGCCAGGGCTCGATCGGTTCGAATGCGTGCGCGTCGCCAAACCAGCCGTGCAGCACGATGACGGGATGGGGGCCTTGCCCCACGCGGTGAAAGGTATTGGGCATTCACACTCCACAAGCAGAGGTCGCGGCCCCCTGACGGGCAGCCGTGGGTTTCAAAGACCTGGGCATCGTAGGCCGCCCCCGTTCGGCCCGCCTTCGATACCAGGCCCATCACTGTAGAATCCGGGCCATGCGCAACACCCTGGTCGATCCCTACGAGGACATCCCCCGCGACGTGGTCGTGACCGCCTGCGACTACCCCGCGGGCCTGACGTTTCCCGTGCACGCCCACCGGCGCGGCCAGTTCGCCTTTGCCGCGCGCGGCGCGATCAGCGTCGCCACGCCCCACGGCCGCTGGCTGGTGCCGCCGCAGCGCGCCTGCTGGGTGCCCGCCGGCATCACCCACGAAATGACCATGGGCGGCCCGGTGACCATGCTGAACACCTTCCTGGCCGATACGGCGGCGCAGGCCTTGGGGCTGCCCGCGCATTGCTGCGTGCTGGGCGTGTCGCCCCTGTTGCGCCAATTGCTGGACGCCGCCATCGACCTGCCCGCGCTGTACGACCTGGACGGTCGCGCCGGCAAGCTCATGGCCCTGCTGGCCGAGGAAATCGCAGCCATGGCGCCGCTGCCGCTGAGCGCACCGCTGCCCGCCGACCCACGCCTGGCGCGCGCATGCCGGCAACTGTTCGCCGAACCGTCCATCGCAATCAGCCTGGACACCGTCGCCGCGAAAGCCGGCATGAGCCGACGCGCGTTCACCCGCCTGTTCCGCGCGCAGACGGGCGCGAGCTTCGCCGCCTGGCGCCAGCAGGCCTGCCTGCTGGCCGCGATCGAACGCCTGAGCCAGGGCCTGCCGGTAACCCGCATCGCGCTGGACCTGGGCTACGCCAGCCCCAGCGCCTTCACGTCCGCCTTTCGCCGCGCGCTGGGCCAGCCCCCTGGCGCCTATCTGGCCGAAAAAAAAGGGTGCCCGAAGGCACCCTGAATCCACCCTACAACAGCACTACAACTGCAACTGCAAACTTGATCCCGTCAGGCTCAGGCGACCTTCTGCACCTTGCCGTGGTCGAACTGGGCTTCTTCCGTCGAACCGGTCAGCGCGGTGGTCGACGACTGGCCGCCTTCGATCGTCTGCGTGACGGCGTCGAAGTAACCGGTGCCCACTTCGCGCTGGTGCTTCACGGCGGTGAAGCCCAGGTCGGCGGCGGCGAATTCTTTTTGCTGCAATTCGACGAAGGCGCTCATCTGGCGGCGGGCGTAGCCGTGGGCCAGTTCGAACATGCCGTAGTTCAGCGCGTGGAAGCCGGCCAGCGTGATGAACTGGAACTTGTAGCCCATGGCGCCCAGCTCGCGCTGGAACTTGGCGATGGTGGCGTCGTCCAGGTTCTTCTTCCAGTTGAACGACGGCGAGCAGTTGTACGCCAGCAGCTTGCCAGGGAATTGCTTATGGATGGCGTCCGCGAATTTGCGGGCGTATTCCAGGTTCGGCGTGGACGTTTCGCACCAGATCAGGTCGGCATACGGCGCATAGGCCAGGCCACGCGAGATCGCCTGGTCGATGCCGGCCTTGGTGCGGAAGAAGCCTTCCACGGTGCGCTCGCCGGTGATGAACGGACGGTCGTTTTCATCGACGTCGCTGGTCACCAGATCGGCCGCGTCGGCGTCGGTGCGGGCCAGCAGCACGGTGGGCGTACCCATCACGTCGGCCGCCAGGCGGGCGGACACCAGCTTGGCCACGGCCTCGCGGGTGGGCACCAGCACCTTGCCGCCCATGTGGCCGCACTTCTTCACCGAGGCCAACTGGTCTTCGAAGTGCACGCCCGACGCGCCGGCTTCGATCATGGCCTTCATCAGCTCAAAGGCGTTCAGCACGCCGCCGAAGCCGGCTTCGGCATCGGCCACGATGGGCGCGAAGAAATCGATGTAGCCCTCGTCGCCCGGGTTCTTGCCTTCCATCCACTGGATCTGGTCGCAGCGGGTCAGCGAGTTGTTGATGCGGCGCACGACCTGCGGCACCGAGTTGGCGGGGTACAGCGACTGATCGGGGTACATCTCGCCGGCCAGGTTGGCGTCGCCGGCCACTTGCCAGCCTGACAGGTAGATGGCCTTCAGGCCGGCCTTGACCTGTTGCATGGCCTGGTTGCCCGTCAGGGCGCCCAGCGAATTCACGAAAGGCTCGCTATGCAGTTGTTCCCACAGACGGGTCGCGCCGCGGCGGGCCAGGGTGTGCTCGACGCTGATCGAGCCGCGCAGGCGGATGACATCCTCGGCGCTGTAGTCGCGCTTGATGCCTTGCCAACGGCTGTTCTCGGCCCAGTCTTTCTGCAGATTGCGGATTTCGGTTTCGCGGTGGCTCATGGTCATGCTCCTTGGTCTATGGCTGAAAAGACAAAAAAACTCTGGTTTGCATTGCGTGAATCGTTGGACAAAGTCTATGCCTCTGCTGCGGAGCAATGTGGGTGTGCCTCTTATATAAGATGAAAAATGTTATTGAATAAAATCAATAAGTTATGAACCTCATTTCGCATTGCGGAACGACATTGTCATCTGTGAAATGGCGCTGCGATGCGCCGCAGCACGAACTTTCACATACCGAGATCGGCGTTTCATGATGTGAAAAACAAGCCTTTGCCGACCGCCTACAATGCGGTCATCCCCAAGCATTTCGACGACCCTTTCCATGACGCTGTCTCACGGCCCGCTGGGCCAGAGCGTGGCCTACGCCTCGCAATACGATCCCTCGCTGCTGTTTCCCATCGCCCGCGCCCACAACCGCCAGGCGCTGGACCTGGCCGCCGGCACGCTGCCCTTTACGGGCGTAGACCTGTGGAACGCCTACGAACTGTCGTGGCTCGACGCCAAGGGCAAGCCGCGCGTCGCCATGGCGACGTTCTCGGTGCCGGCGGACAGCCCCAACATCATCGAATCCAAGTCGTTCAAGCTGTACCTGAACTCGTTCAACCAGACCCGCCTGGTCAATTCCGCCGCATTGCGCGGCCGGCTCGAACGCGACCTCAGCGCCGCGGCCGGCGCCCCGGTGGGGCTGGACTTCATCCTGCCGCAGCGCTTTTCCGAGCTGCGCATGGGCGAGCTGGACGGCATCTATATAGATAAGCTCGATATCGAGATCGACACCTACGAGCCGGCGCCCGAACTGCTGCGCACCCGTCCGGGCGATCCCGTCGACGAAACCCTGTGCTCGCGCCTGCTCAAGTCCAACTGCCCGGTGACCGGCCAGCCCGACTGGGCCAGCGTGCAGGTCCGCTACCGCGGCGCGCCGATCGATCGCGAATCGCTGCTGCGCTACGTCATCTCGTTTCGCCAGCACGCCGAATTCCACGAGCATTGCGTCGAGCGCATCTTCACCGACATCATGCGCGCCTGCGCGCCCGAGCAGTTGACGGTCTACGCCCGCTACACGCGGCGCGGCGGGCTGGACATCAACCCGTGGCGCAGCAACTTCGAAGCGGCGCCCCCGCCGGACGTACGCACCGTCCGGCAGTAAGCGCCGTCCCGAACGGCTCGTGCCGGGCGTGGCCGCGCCGGATACGGCATCAGCGGCTGGCCGCCGCCCGATCAGCGTATGCCGTGCGGGGCCCCGGCTCAGTCCATCAGCGGCTGCCTGCGCAGATGATCCTCCAGGAAATCCACGCACACCCGCACCTTGGCCGACGCGTTCACGCGCGACGGGTACACCGCCCAGATGTTCGCTTCCTGGCGGTATTGCGGCAGCACGGGCACGAGCTTGCCTGCCGCGATCAGCGGGCCCACGTCCCAGGCTGACCGCAGGATGATGCCGCGGCCGTCCACGGCCCACTGCACCACCATCTCGCCATTGTTGGCCGACAGCGGGCCGCGCACCTTGACGGTGTGTTCCTGGTCGCCGCGGCGCATGCGCCAGACGCCGAAGGGATGGTCGCGTTCCTTGATGACCAGGCAATCGTGCGCCGCCAGGTCGGCCAGCTTGCGCGGTTCGCCGCGCTCGGCCAGGTACGACGGCGCGGCGCACAGCAGGCGGTGATTGGTGGCCAGCTTGCGGGCGATGACGTGCGGCGCGATGTCATCGCCCACCCGCACGTCCAGGTCGTAGCCTTCGGCGGCCACGTCGACCAGCCGGTCGAATACCTCGAAGCGCACCTGCACCGCGGGGTGGCGCGACACGAACGCCGACAGCGCCGGCGCCACCACCCGCCGCCCGAAGCCGAAGCTGCTGCACACCCGCAGCAGGCCGCGCGGCTCGCGCCGCGTGGTGCCGACTTCTTCCACCAGGTGGTCGACGTCGTCCAGGATGCGCTGGGCCCAGTGGTAGACGCGCTCGCCCGCTTCGCTCACCACCACGCGCCGCGTGGTGCGGTGAAACAGCGGCGTGCCCAGGCTGGCTTCCAGCAGGCGGATGCGCTTGGTGACGTAGGCGGGCGACATGCCCAGGTCTTCGGCGGCCTTGGAAAAGCTGGACGCACGCACCACCGCGTTGAACACGCGCAGATCGGCGGGCAGCAGGTCATTATTCATGATTCGTGCAGAGTCATTTCACAGAACAGCCCATTGTAGATGGAGTGTGCAGACGCCTACCATGGTCGGGTTCCCGTTGTGGCCCGCCTGTCGGGGCGGCGACCGGGCTTCCTTCCCCCTCATTTCCAGGTTTCCCATCCATGTCCCACGTCTACAAAATCGCAGCCATCGCCGGCGACGGCATCGGCAATGAAGTCCTGCCCGAAGGCCTGCGCGCCGTAGAGGCCGCCGCCCGCCGTTTCGGCCTGGCCCTGCAGATCGATACCTTTCCCTGGGCCAACTGCGCGTACTACGCCCAGCATGGCGACATGATGCCGCCCGACTGGAAGGCGCAGTTGCAAGGCTACGACGCCATCTTCTTCGGCGCGGTGGGCTGGCCGGCCACGGTGCCCGACCACGTGTCGCTGTGGGGCTCGCTGCTCAAGTTCCGCCGCGAATTCGACCAGTACATCAACCTGCGCCACGTGCGGCTGTTCGACGGCGTGGCCTGCCCGCTGGCCGGCCGGCGCGCCGGTGACATCGACTTTTTCATCGTGCGCGAGAACACCGAAGGCGAATACACCAACCTGGGCGGGCGCCTGTTCGAAGGCACCGACCGCGAAGTCGTCATCCAGGAATCGGTCTTCACGCGCCACGGCACCGACCGCGTCATGCGCTACGCCTTCGAGCTGGCCAACCGCCGCGAACGCAAGCAGCTCACGGTGGCCACCAAAAGCAACGGCATCGCCATCAGCATGCCCTGGTGGGACGAACGCGCCGACGCCATGGGCCAGCACTACCCCGACGTCAAGACCGACAAGCAGCACATCGACATCCTGGCCGCGCGCTTCGTGCTGCAGCCGCAGCGCTTTGACGTGGTGGTGGCGTCCAACCTGTTCGGCGACATCCTGTCGGACCTGGGCCCGGCCTGCACCGGCACCATCGGCATCGCGCCGTCGGCCAACCTGAACCCGGAACGCAAGTTCCCGTCGCTGTTCGAACCCGTGCACGGTTCCGCCCCCGACATCTACGGCAAGGGCATCGCCAACCCCATCGCCATGATCTGGTCGGGTGCGCTGATGCTGCAGTTCCTGGGCAGCCAGGATGCCCACGACGCCATCCTGGCCGCCATCGAACACTGCCTGAAGGACGGCCCGCGCACGCCCGATCTGGGCGGCCAGGCCCGCACCGAAGACATCGGCCGCGCCATCGCCGCGCACATCGAAGCGGGCGCCTGACATCCGGCAGGCCTGGCCGTGCCGACCCGGCGCGCCTGAGCCGTACGGCCAAAATACACAACGCCGCCCGAGGGCGGCGTTGTGCTGGCGGCAACGAAGGCCAGGAGGCGTCAGGAACGCGCCGCGGCAGGCGAGGCGGCGGGATCCGCCCGGCGCGCCTGCACCGCAATCCACTGCGCCAGCAAGGCAGCCGCGGTAAAGGCCACGCCGGCGCCGATCCACGGCCCCTGGCGCAACCCCGCATCCAGCAGCAGGCCGAAGGCCAGCGGCCCCAGGGCCGAGCCCACGTCCATGCCCGAATACACCAGGCCGTAGACCGACCCGGTGGCCCCCTTGGGCGTGACCTTGCGGATCAGCATGTCGCGCGACGGCGCGGCCACGCCCGAGCAGAAGCCGGCCAAGGCCACCACCGGGGCCGCCAGCACCGCCGGCACCAGGCCCAGGGCCAGCACCACCAGCGTCAGGCCCGCCAGGATCAGCGCCACCATCACGGTGCGCTCGGTGCGCGGGTTGGCCGACACCAGGAAGCCCCCGGCCGCCATGCCCACCGCCGAGGCCACCATGTAACCCGACAGCGCCGAGCTGGCCGCGACCTTGGACAGGTCGTACAGCTGGCCCAGCAGCGGAATGGTGTAGTTCTGCACCGATGACAAGGCGATCGACGTGCAGGCAAAGAACAGGAAGGCGCCCCACAAGGCCGGCTTGGCCAGCAGCGTGGCCAGCGTGGTCAGCACGCCTTCCTGCGGCTTGGGCGCGGCGCGCACGGCCTTGGCATCCTGGCCGTCGGGCTGCGCCGCCGGTTCGGCTCCGCCCAGCAAGCCGCGCCACACCACCGTCATCAGCAGCACCACCGCCACCAGGCTGGCGGCGCTGTAGGCCGCCACGCGCCAGTTGGCCAGCAGCGTAATGGTGGTCATGAACACGGGCGTGAGCGCCCAGCCCAGGTTGCCCGTCAGGCCGTGGGTCGAAAAGGCGTGCCCCAGGCGCGGCGCCGTGACGCGGTGGTTGATGAGGGAATAGTCGGCCGGGTGGAACACCGAATTGCCGATGCCGCCCACCACCGCCGCCGTCATCAGCATGGGGTAGCCGGTGGCCGACCCGATCAACAGGCCCGACAGCACGAAGCACGCCAGCCCGAACCACAGCACCGGGCGCGCGCCGATACGGTCCACCACGAAGCCGGACGAGGCCTGGCCGATGCCGGACACCACATAGAAGGTCGACACCAGCAGCCCCAGGCGGGCGAAGTCCAGGCCGAATTCATTGCCCAGCGACACGTACAGGGACGGCAGGACCAGCTGGAAGAAGTGGGACGAGGCGTGGGCCACGCCGATCAGCAGGATGATCTGCCAGTCGCGCCGGCGGACGGCGGCATCGGAGGCCAGGGGGGTTGCAGCGGTAGTCATGGCACAGGGCCGCGCGGGGCGGCGATAAGCGGCCGCCTGCAGGCGGCTCGCGGGTTGTCTCCTCAACGTCCGGGCGGGCCGGCCGTTGTCCCTTTGGCGAATGCGGCGCGGGGCCGGGCCGGCGGCAGCCGGCATCGCTCTTCATATGTAACGGCGGCCCCGGGCGCGAGCCGGGCCGCCGCGGCGTATTCGGCTTACTGGGCCTTTTCGCGGATGGCGGGCCAGGCGCGCTGCAGGTAATACAGCATCGACCAGACCGTCAGCACCGCGGCTACGATGATCAGCACGTCGCCCAGCATCTTGGTGGATACGCCGTGGATGGGCTGGTTGTACAGCAGGCACGGAATCGCCACCATCTGGGCGGCGGTCTTGAACTTGCCCAGCCGGTGCACCGCCACGCTGGCGCTGGCGCCGATCTTGGCCATCCATTCGCGCAGCGCGGAAATCGTGATTTCGCGGCCGATGATGATGAGCGAAATGAACGCGTCGACCCGGCTCAGGTCCAGCAGCACGATCAGGGCAGCGCAGACCATCAGCTTGTCGGCCACCGGATCCAGGAACGCGCCGAACGCCGACGTCTGGTTCCAGCGGCGCGCCAGCCAGCCGTCGAACCAGTCGGTCAGCGCGGCGATGATGAAGGCCCAGGCGGCGAAAGAGTCGCGCACGGGCACCGACATCCAGCTTTCGGGCAGGTAAAACAACCCGACCACCAGCGGAATCATGGCGATCCGCAGCCAGGTCAGGATTATGGGTACGTTAATTGGCATAGTGTTCGTATGCTACATCACGCAGATGAATCCTAACCGCGCAGGGCTTCATAGATCCGCTCGGCCAGTTCTTCCGAAATGCCGTCCACCGACGCCAGGTCTTCGATGCTGGCCGACGCCACCCCCGAAAAGCCGCCAAACCGGGCCAGGAGGCGCTGGCGCCGACGCGCGCCGACACCCTCGATTTCCTCCAGCCGCGACACGTTGCGGGTCTTGGCCCGGCGCGCCCGCATGCCGGTGATGGCAAAGCGGTGGGCCTCGTCGCGCACCTGGGCAATCAGCATCAGCGCAGCCGATTCACCGCCCAGCGCCACGGGCGGGCGGTCGTCGGCGAACACCAGGGTTTCCAGGCCGACCTTGCGCCCTTCCCCCTTGGCCACGCCTACCAGGGTCTGGATGTCCAGCCCCAGTTCCACGAACACCTTGCGCGCCACCTCGACCTGGCCCTTGCCGCCGTCGATCAGGACCAGGCCCGGCATCTGGGCTTCGCCGTCGGCCACTTTGGCAAAGCGCCGCGTCAGCACCTGGCGCATGGCGGCGTAGTCGTCGCCCGGGGTAATGCCGGCAATGTTGTAACGGCGGTAGAGCGACGGCTGCATATCGTGGTGTTCGAACACCACGCAAGACGCCTGGGTGGCCTCGCCCGCCGTGTGGCTGATGTCGAAGCACTCGATGCGCAGGGCGTCCAGCGCCGTTTCGTCGGTGTCCAGGTCCAGCGCTTCGGCCAGCGCCAGCGTGCGCGCGGCGCGGGCGCCGGACTCGGTCAGGGCGCGGGCCAGCGCCATGTCGGCGTTTTTCTGTGCCTGTTCCAGCCAAGCGCGGCGGGTGCCTTGCGGCCGGGTCAGCACGCGCGACGGCCGCCCGCCGGCCTGCTCGACCAGCAGGTCGATCAGGCTGGCATCAGGCAAGGCGTGCGAACAGACCAGCACGGGCGGCAGCGCGTTGTCCGTGTAGTGCTGCGCCACGAAGGCTTCCAGCACCTGCGGCGCGGCCTCGCCCTCGGCATGGGTCGGAAAGAACGGCTTGTCGCCCAGGTGCCGACCGCCCCGCACCATGGCCAGGTTGACGCAGACCTTGCCGCCCGCAATGGCGATGGCGACGATGTCGGTGTCTTCGCCACTGACGTTTTCCATGGTCTGCTGGTGCAGCACGCGGGCCAGCGACCCCATCTGGTCGCGCAGCGCGGCCGCTTCCTCGAAGCGCAGCGCCTCGGCGGCTTCCAGCATGCGGGCCTCGATTTCGCCCATTACTTCCTTGGCCTCGCCGTTCAGAAAGCGCACCGCCCGCTGCACGTCCGACGCGTAGTCCCCTGCCTCGATGGCGCCCACGCAGGGCGCCGAACAACGGCCGATCTGGTGCAGCAGACAGGGGCGCGAGCGGTTGGCGAACACGGTGTCTTCGCAGGTACGCAGGCGAAACACCTTCTGCAGGATCTGGATGGTTTCGCGCACCGCCCAGGCATTGGGAAACGGGCCGAAATACTGGCCGCGCTTGTTGGTCGCGCCGCGGTAGTACGCAATGCGGGGCCAGTCATGGCCCGTGATCAGCAGGTACGGGTAGGACTTGTCGTCGCGAAACAGGATGTTGTATCGCGGCTTCAGGCTCTTGATGAGGTTGTTTTCCAGGATCAGCGCTTCGGCTTCCGAGCGCGTCACCGTGACCTCCAGCCGCGCCACCTTCGCCACCATCTGGGCGATGCGCGGGCTGGCCAGGTTCTTCTGGAAATACGACGAGACGCGCTTTTTCAGGTCGCGCGCCTTGCCGACATACATGACCTCGCCGGCCGCATCCAGGTGCCGGTACACGCCCGGCAGATGCGGCAGGTCAGCCAGGAACGATTTGAGATTGAAGTCGTCGGGCATTCTGGTAGCGGCTTTCCGCCTGCAGGGAGTCCCAGTCCAGCGCGTCGAAACGCGGCATCAGGCGGCGGATGCGGGCCACGGACTCGGGGGCATGGTCGACCTTCAGGCGCGCCAGCAATTCATCGGCCAGGTCGGGCCGGTTGCACACCAGCACCATGTCGCAGCCGGCGCCCAGCGCGGCGTTGGCGCGCGCCAGGATGTCGCCGGCCACCGACGCGCCTTCCATGGTCAGGTCGTCCGAGAACACCACGCCGTCATAACCCAGGCGGGTGCGCAGGATGTCCTGCACCCAGCGCTTGGAGAAGCCGGCGGGATGCTTGTCGACCTTGGGGTAGATGACGTGGGCCGGCATCACCGAGGGCAGCACGGCGTCGCCCAGCCAGGCATAGGGCGCGCCGTCGTCCTTGAGGATGCGTTCGAGCGGACGCGGATCGATGGGAATCTCGTGGTGCGAATCCGCCCCCACGAAGCCATGCCCGGGGAAATGCTTGCCGCAGGCCGACATGCCGGCCAGGGCCAGCCCCTGGATCAGCGCACGCGACAGCATCGTGACCACGCGCGGATCGTGATGGAAAGCGCGGTTGCCGATCACCTTGCTGACGCCGTAGTCCAGGTCCAGCACCGGGGTGAAGCTCATGTCCACGCCACAGGCGCGCAGCTCGGCGGCCAGCACGTAGCCGGCTTCGGTCGCCAGGCGCATGGCCGTCAGCGGATCGCGGTCCCACAGGGTGCCCAGGTCGCGCATCGCCGGCAAGGCGGTGAACCCGTCTTCGCGAAAGCGCTGCACCCGGCCGCCTTCGTGGTCGACCAGGATCAGCAGGCGCTCTTTGCGCGCCTTGTGGATCTGGCGAGTCAGCTCGGTCAGCTGGCGGCGGTTTTCGAAATTGCGGGCGAACAGGATCACACCGCCCACCAACGGGTGGCGCAGGCGCTTCTTTTCGTCCTTGGTCAGCACGGTGCCGGCCACATCGACCATCACGGGACCGGGCGGCAGTGCCCGGGATTTCTTCTTGGCCATCGGCTTGTCCTTCTGTATGTGTCTCGCAGACCCGCCGGCGCGGTCAGGGCTTGCGTTCGACCACCACGTAGGCGGCGGCCATGTCGGATTCATCGGTAATGGACACGTGCGCGGCGCCAAAGCGCTGCACGTACCATTCCAGCAGTTCAGGGGCGATCACCAGCACCGGCCGGCCGCCCGGCGCGTTCAGGGTCTGCACCCGGCGCCACGTCATGGGCATGCGCATGCCCAGGCCCACCGCCTTGGAAAAGGCCTCTTTCGCCGCAAAGCGGGTGGCCAGGAAGCGCACCCCGCGCACCGGATCGCGGGCCCGCCGCGCATGGAACTTCAGCAGTTCTTCGGGGCCCAGGATCTTTTCGGCGAAGCGGTCGCCGTGGCGCGCCAGGGCGCGCTCGATCCGATCGATACGCAGGAGGTCCATGCCGATGCCACCGATGGCGGCGGGCGGCGGGACGACAGGGGTGGATTCAGGTTGGGACATCGCTGCGGCGTCTGAAGGAAATGACAGCTGGGGCTTACAGCTGAAGGTTACAGCCGGGAATGACAGCGACCAGCTTAGCAGTTGGCGGCCGACCGCTGGCCATTGGCCATGGGCCGCCCGCGGTCAACGGCCGCGCACCGCTTCCAGTCGGGCCTGCACCATCAGGGCCTTCATGTCGCGCACCGCTTTTTCCCAGCCGTCGAACACCGCTTGCGCCACGATGGCATGGCCGATGTTCAATTCGGAGATGCCGTCCAGCGCCGCCACCGGCTTGACGTTGCCGTAATGCAGGCCGTGGCCCGCATTGACGCGCAGACCGTGGCGCAGGCCCTCGGCCACCGCCACGCGGATGCGCTGCAGTTCGGCCTGGGCGGCCTCGCCTTCGCTTTCGGCATAGGCGCCGGTGTGCAGTTCGATGACCGGCGCGCCGGCGCGGGCGGCGGCTTCGATCTGCACGGGGTCCGGATCGATGAACAGCGACACGCGAATGCCGGCCTCGGTCAAGAGGCCCACCGCATCGGACACGGCGGCAAACGCGCCCGCCACTTCCAGCCCGCCTTCGGTGGTGAGCTCGGTGCGTTTTTCAGGCACCAGGCAAACGTCGCTGGGCTTGACCGCGCAGGCGATCTCGAGCATTTCGGCCGTGACCGCGCATTCCAGGTTCATGCGGGTGCGCAGCACCGGCCGGATGGCGTAGACGTCGGCGTCCTGGATGTGGCGGCGGTCTTCGCGCAGATGCAGCGTGATCAGGTCGGCGCCGGCGTCTTCGGCGCGCAACGCCGCCGCCACCGGGTCGGGATAGGTCGTATGGCGCTGCTGCCGCAGGGTCGCGACGTGATCGATATTTACACCAAGTTCTATCATTGCACTTTCGTCGTTTCTTCCCAGCCGCCGCCCAACGCCTTGTAGAGTTCCACACGGTTGATCAACGCGGCCAGGCCGGTTTGCACCAGCGCGAGCTGGGCATTGAAAAAATCCACTTGCGCCGTCTGCACCTGCAGGTAGCTGTCGATGCCATTGGTATAGCGCAGATTCGACAGTTCCAGCGTGCGAGCCGACGAGTCCTGCAGCGCCCGCTGCGCATCCAGCTGCGCGCCGTAGGTGGCTTCGCCCGCCAGCGCGTCCGAGACTTCGCGGAACGCCTGCTGGATGGTCTGCTCGTACTGCGCCACCGCGATGTTGTCGCGCGCCTTCGCCAGGTTCAGGCCTTCGCGGATGCTGCCGCCGGCGAACAGCGGCGTGGTGATCGACGGCGAGAAGCTCCAGTAGCCCTGCCCGCCCTTGAACAGCGTATCCAGCGACGGGCTCGACACGCCCAGCAGGCCGGTCAGCGAAATGGTCGGGAAGAACGCCGCCCGCGCCGCGCCGATGTTGGCGTTGGCCGACTTGAGCTGGTTCTCGGCGGCCAGGATGTCGGGCCGGCGTTCCAGCAGATCGGACGGCAGGCCGGCCGGCACGCTGGCCAGCAACTGGTCGCGGCCAAACACCGCCGGCGCCGGCAGGTCGTCGGGCAACGGCGTGCCCAGCACCAGCACCAGCGCGTTGACGGCCTGGGCCTTGGCGCGCGCCAGCTGGGCCAGATCGGCCGAAGCCGTATCCAGCAGCGACTTGGACTGGTTCAGGTCAAGCTCGGACGCCACGCCGCCATCGAAACGGCGCTTGACCAGGTCGTAGGACTCTTGCCGCGACGCCAGCGTGCGCTGCGTGAGTTCCAGCTGGACCTCGGCGGCGCGCAGGTTGAAGTACGACTCGGCCACCGAACCGATCAGCGCGATGTGCGTGCTTTTCTGTGCCTGCTCGGTCGACAGGTATTGCTGGTACGCGGCCTCGGACAGGCTGCGCAGGCGGCCGAACAGGTCGATCTCGAACGTGGTCAGGCCGATGCCGGCCTGGTACGAACTGCTGATCGAGGACGAATCAGGGCCGCCCGGTCGCATGTTGCGCGGCAGATGCTGGCGCTGGCCCTGGATGCCGGCCCCGATGCTGGGCCACTGCGCGCCGCGCTGCACGCCGTACTGGGCGCGCGCTTCTTCGACGCGCTGCACGGCCACGCGCAGGTCGCGGTTGTTGACCAGCGCCAGTTCGATCAGGCGCTGCAGGCGCGCATCGCGGAAGAATTCGCGCCAGCCCAGGTCCGCCGCGGGCGTGCCCGTCTGCGGCGCCACCGCGTCGGCGGGCTGCGTGCCCAGCGACATGGGGTTGGCGTACGCACCGTACTGCACCTTGGGCTGGTCCGGGAAAGTGCCGGACACCGGCGCATCCGGACGCTTGTAGTCGGGGGCCAGCGAGCAGCCGGCCAATGCCACCGCCACGAAGGCGGACAAGGCGGTCTGTTTGAACATCAGGGCGCTCATTCCTTGCCCTCCTGGCCACCATTGTTGGGTTGAGCGGGTGCGGGCGTTGCCGGCGGGGTATCCGGCGGGGTCTGGCCCGCCGCCGCCTTCTTGGCCGCCTGCTCTTCTTCGAAGGCGCGCAGTTCGGCGCCCAACAGGCGCGGGCGGGTCTTGAACAGGCCCAGCACCACCACGAAGAAGGTCGGCACGAAGATCACCGCGAACGGCGTGGCGGCCAGCATGCCGCCCAACACGCCCAAGCCCACGGCACGTTGGCTGGCAGCGCCGGCGCCGGTGGCCATGGCCAGCGGCACCACGCCCAGGATGAACGCCAGCGACGTCATCAGGATCGGCCGGAACCGCAGGCGCGCGGCTTCCACCGCGGCCTCGTAAAGGCCCATGCCCCGCGCGTACTGATCCTTGGCGAATTCCACGATAAGAATGGCGTTCTTGGCCGCCAGCCCGATCACGGTCACCATGCCCACCTGGAAGTACACATCGTTGGACATGCCCAGCGCACTGACCAGCGCGACCGCGCCCAGCATGCCCAGCGGCACCACCAGCATGACCGAGATGGGAATTGCCCAGCTCTCATACAGCGCGGCCAGCACCAGGAACACGATCAGGAGCGACAGGCCCATCAGGATCGGGGCCTGGTTGCCGGCCTGGCGTTCCTGGTAGGACAAGCCCGTCCATTCGTAGCCGAAGCCCTGCGGCAACTGCGCCACCAGCTTCTGCATTTCTTCCATGGCCTGGCCGGTGGTGTAACCCGCCGCGGCGCTGCCGCCGATACGCATGGATTCATAGCTGTTGTAGCGCACCACCTGCACCGGGCCCTGCGACCACTTGGCCGACACGAACGTCGACAGCGGCACCATCCCGCCCTGCACGTTGCGGGCGTTCAGCTTGAGCACGTCGGACAGTTGCATACGGTAGGGCGCGTCCGCCTGCACCCAGATGTTCTGCATCCGGCCCAGGTTGGGGAACTTGCTCAGGTAGGCCGAACCGACCGCGGTGGAGATCAGCGAGGCCGCTTCGTCGAAGTTCACGCCCAGGGCAGCGGCCTTGTCGCGGTCGATGTCCAGCGTCAGCTGCGCGCCGGCCGACAGGCCGGTGATGCGCACCTGCGACAGCACCGGACTCTTCATGGCCATGCCCATCAGCTGGCCGGTGGCCGCGGCCAGCGCATCGGTACCCGCCGAGCCCCGATCCTGCAGGCGCAGGTCGAAACCGGTGGCGTTGCCCAGCGACGAGATCGCGGGCGGCACCAGCGTGAACACCATGGCGTCGTGCACGCCCATCAACTGCTTCTGGAACGCGTTGAACGCGATGGCGCCGGCGGAATCACCCTTGCCCTTGCGCTCCTTGAAGTCCTTGAGCGTGGTGAACGCGATAGCGGCGTTCAGGCCGTTGCCGTTGAAGCTGAAGCCCTGCACCGTGATGATGTTTTCCACCGCCGGAATGTCGCGGAAGTAGGCTTCGACCTCTTCGATGACCTGCACCGTGCGGTTGGCGCTGGCGCCCGTGGGCAGCTCGATGTTGCTGATGACGTAGCCCTGGTCTTCTTCAGGCAGGAACGACGACGGCAGGCGCAGGTACAGCCAGCCCAGCAGCAGCACCAGCACCAGGAAGGCCAGCATCATGCGCCCGCCCTTGTGCAGGATGCGGGACACCCAGTTCTGGTAACCGTGGGTGGTCGCGTCGAACTTGCGGTTGAACCAGCCGAAGAAGCCCTTCTTGTCGTTGTGGTGGCCCTTGGGCACCGGCTTCAGGATGGTCGCGCACAGCGCGGGCGTGAAGGTCAGGGCCAGCAGCGCCGAGAAGAAGATCGACACGGCCATGGCCACCGAGAACTGGCGGTAGATCACGCCCACGGACCCGCTCATGAAGGCCAGCGGCAGGAACACCGTCACCAGCACCAGCGTGATGCCGATGATGGCGCCGCTGATCTGCGGCATGGCTTTCTTGGTGGCCTCTTTGGGGGGTAACCCTTCCGTGGCCATGATCCGTTCGACGTTCTCGACCACCACGATGGCGTCGTCGACCAGAATCCCGATGGCCAGCACCATGGCGAACATGGTCAGCACGTTGATCGAGAACCCCAGCCCCAGCATGACCGCGAACGACCCCAGCATGGCCACCGGCACCACCAGCGCCGGGATCAGGGTGTAGCGCACGTTCTGCAGGAACAGGTACATCACCAGGAACACCAGCACCATGGCTTCGGCCAGGGTGTGCAGCACCTGCTCGATCGAGACCTTGACGTAGGGCGCGGTGTCGTAGGGGATGGCGTAGGTGATGTTGCCGGGGAAGTACTTGGACAGCTCGTCCATCTGCTGGCGCACGCCTTGGGCGGTGGCCAGCGCGTTGGCGTCGGGCGACAGCACGATGGCGAAGGCCGCCGTGGGCTTGCCGTTCAGGCGCGCGCCGAACTGGTAGTTGTCGGCGCCGACCTCGATGCGGGCGACGTCGCGCAGCAGCACCTTGGAGCCGTCGGTGTTGGCGCGCAGCACGATCTTGCCGAAACCTTCGACCGTGCTCAACTGGCCATTGGCCACCACGGTGGCGGTGATGCGCTGCGATTCGGGGTTGGGCGGCGCACCGATGCTGCCGCCGGACACCAGCACGTTCTGCGACGAAATGGCCTGGTTGACCTCGGCCATGCTCAGGCTGAAACCCACCAGCTTGGCGGGGTCGACCCAGATGCGCATGGCGCGCGGCGCCGCGAACAGCTGGAACTGGCCCACGCCGGCGACGCGCGACACCGGGTTCTGCACGTTGCGGGTGATGTAGTCGGCCAGCGCGGTCTGGTCCAGCGAGCCGTCGGTGGACGACAGCGTGACGATCATCAGGAAGCCGGTACTGGTCTGCTCGTACTTCAGGCCCTGCTGCTGCACGGCGGCGGGCAACTGGGCGATCACGTTGGACACGCGGTTCTGCACGTCCACCTGCGCCAGGTCAGGGTCGCGGCCCGGGGCGAAGGTGGCGGTGATGGTCGAGGTGCCGTAGGAATCGCTGACCGACTCGTAGTAGATCAGGCCCTTGGCGCCGTTGAGCTTGTCCTCGATGATACTGGTGACCGACTCGGCCACTTCCTTGGCCGACGCGCCCGGGTAGGTCGCGGTGATGGTGATGGCCGGAGGCGCCACGTCGGGGTACTGGGACACCGGCATGTTGGGAATCGCCAGCACCCCGGCAAGCAGGATGAACAGGGCGACTACCCAGGCGAAGATTGGTCGATCAATAAAAAATTGCGGCATGTGGGCTGACTCTGAAAGCGATGCTCACTAAAGAGGAACGCAGCGCGATGCGCTGCGGGCCGCTTACGATTTCTGGCCGGAGGCCTTGTCCTGGGGGGCCGGCTGGGCAGGCTGCGCGCCTGGCTCGGCGGGCTTGGCCCCGGGCTGTGCGGGGGGCTGGCCGCCCGCGGCGGGCTTGCCGCCGTTCTTGTTCCAGGGGCTGGCCTGCACCGGCGCGCCAGGACGGATCTTCTGGAAGCCCTCGACCACGACGACGTCGCCGGCCTTCAGGCCGCTGGTGATGATCCAGTCGTTGTTGACCGCGCCGCCGGTGGTGACGGGCAACTGTTCGATCTTGTTGTCCTTGACCAGCATCAGGCTTTGCGAGCCGTCGGCGGTACGCTGCAGCGCCTGCTGCGGCACCACCAGCGCCTGGTCGTTCACGCCCTGCTCCAGGCGCACGCGCACGTACATGCCGGGCAACAGGATGCCGTCGGGGTTGGGGACTTCGGCGCGCAGATTGACCTGGCCGGTGGACGGATCGACGGTGATGCCGGTGAACAGCAACTTGCCCGGCTTGTCGTATTCGGAGCCGTCTTCCAGCACCACGGTGGCGCGCGCGGCGTCCTTGCCCACCTGCTGCAGCTTGCCGCTGGCAAAAGCGCGGCGCAGCGTGGCCAGATCCGCGGTGGACTGGGTGAAGTCGACGTAGACCGGATCCAGTTGCTGCACCGTGGCCATCTGCGTGGCCGAGGTGGACTCGACCAGCGCGCCTTCGGTCACCAGGGGCTTGCCGATGCGGCCCGTGATGGGCGAGGTGACGTCGGTGTAGCCGAGGTTGATCGACGCGTTGTCCTGCGCGGCCTTGGCGGCGGCGACGTTGGCTTCGGCCTGGCGGTAGGACGCCACGGCGTTGTCGTATTCCTGCTTGCTGACGGCGTTGGCCTTGACCAGCGGGGCGTAGCGGTCGGCCAGCACCTTGGCGCTGAACAAGGTGGCCTGCGCCTGCTTGAGCTGCGCGGTGGCCTGATCGTAGGCGGCCTTGTAGGGCGCCGGGTCGATCTTGAACAGCAGTTGGTTTTCCTTGACGTCGCCGCCCTGTTCGAAGGTGATCTTCTGGACAATGCCGGTGACCCGCGAACGGATCTGGGCGTCGCGCACCGCGTCGACGCGACCGGGCAGTTCGGCCACGATGGGCGTGCGCTGGGGCTGGACGGTGATGACGCTGACCTGCGGCATGCCGGGGTTCATTTGCGGTTTTTCACCGCACCCCGCCAACAACAGCGCGAGGACGCCACCGGAAAAAGCCAGACCTGAGACACGTTTAGGCGAAAACCGCATTGAAACCCCCGCGAAGTTAACCGCGTCAAGCGACCGCAACAATGTAACGGCGATAGGTCGTCGCCGCGTCTGGTTGCCGAAGCGGGCCGCAGGTTTCGAAGGCCGACTCCGACCGCTGTATTTGACCGCAAACCCTGCCCGCGATCAAAACAAAACGCTGCGCGCCGTGCGTGACACGTGAATAGCCCGTTAATGTAACTCAGTTATTGGGGAAATCACTGATTTTCACAGCGCGATGGCGTAGTCGCCGCGCGGATTTACCACGCTTGAATCACAGGTCGGATATCTCTCGCAGATTGCCAAGAAAGACATAGCCCGCGCCATGCACCGTGTGCAGCGGCAGGCGGGCATCGAGATGTCGCACTTTGCGGCGAAGCCGGCAGATAGCGACGTTGAGCGTGCGCAGGTTGGTGCCCTGCCGGACCGCCATGAGTTCTTCGCGCAACAGCTCGCGGCGCGGATTGTGCAGCAGGCACTGGAAGCAGGCACGTTCGACCTCGGTCAGGTCGAGGCGGGCGCCAGCGGGGGTCAGCAGGGTCCAGCCGCGGTAGGCCAGGCTCCACCAGCCGTCGGTCGGGAAGGCCGTCGCGGCGGCCGGGTCGGCCTCGGCCGCGGCGGCACGCTTGGGTGCCGCCGCCGGCCGCGACGACGCGGTGGCTGCGACGGCGGGGGGTACGGAAGCGCGAGGAACGGGAACAGTCATGCCGGAGTCTCCACCGGGCAGGTCGCCGCCGGGAGGGAACGGCGATCCGCTTCCGGAACAAGGTTGCTAATCCTGCCGAAAGACTACCGGGCTTGCGGACGCTGTGCCCCCCGGCGACCCAGGAATAAGACTAGTCCTAGCAAAATTCCCTGCCGGAGCGGCCCGCTTGCGGTCAACCACATAGCGGGATGCCGCAAGACCTGCCGCTATGAGGTGTGCTTGCCGTTGCGGTGGATGTCGTGCGCGACGAAGCAGCTGTCCTGCGTGGGCCGCGCCAGGATGCCGGGCTTGGCCAGCGTGTTGCGGATGTCGGCCAGGCCCGATTCCCAGTGTTCGCGCATGGCCTCGGTGCCGAACTCGTAGTCCTTGGAAAAGCGCTCGCGGTGCTTGGACTCGTAGATCAGGTTGATGATGTTGGTGGCGGGCGTATTGGCCTGCTGGCGGATCTCTGCCAGTTCGGGCGCATTGCGGTCTTTTTCCGGCAATCTGTCCAGCAGTTGCTGCAGGCCATGACGCAGCTTCAGCACCCGCCGCAACTGATCGGTGACCATGCGGGTGCGGCTGGAATACTGGATGTCTTTCTGGCGCTCGGCCACCTCTTCGAGCGTGGTGGGCAGCCCGCCGCGGGCGGGCCAGAGATCCACCTGGAACGCCAGCGTATCGCGCATGGTGTCCGTGGTGAGCACCTGCGCCAGCGGGGTGTTGGACACCACGCCGCCGTCCCAGTAATGCTCGCCGTCGATCTCCACCGACGGAAAGCCCGGCGGCAAGGCGCCCGAGGCCATGATGTGCTCGGGCCCCAGCGTGTGCTTCTGGCTGTCGAAATAGGCGAAGTTGCCGCTGCGCACGTTCACCACGCCGAAGCTGGCACGCACCTTGCCCGCATTGAGCAGGTCGAAATCCACGTACTGGCGCAGGGTGGCGGCCAAGGGCGTGGTGTCGTAGAAGCTGGTGGACGCCGCGCCCTTGCCGTGCACCCAGTAGGGCGGCGGAAAGCGCGGTTTGAAAAAGCCTGGCTGGCCGGAAAACAGCGCCTGGAAGGCCGACAGCTGGCCATTCATGGCCGGCGAACCGAAGCCGAACGGGATGCCTTCGAACATGCCTGCCAGGGTGTCGCCCCAGGGCACGGACAGAAACCCCGCGGGCCGGCAGATGCTTTCCCAGAAACCGCGCAGCCGCTCCACCCGCTCGTCTTCGGGCGAACCGGCGATGATCGCCGCGTTGATCGAGCCGATGGAAATGCCGGAAATCCAGTTGGGCCGGATGCCTGCCTCATGCAGCCCCTGGTATACCCCCGCCTGGTACGACCCCAGGGCGCCCCCACCCTGCAGGACCAGGGCCACGGTTTCGTAGGGCGGCGTTGCGCCGGTGTCTGGGGTCAAGGCCTTGCGGCGTGTACTCATGCGGCGGTCCTTTTCATAGCGGCAAGCCCTAGGGCTTGCTCTTGTCCGGCAACTGCGGGGCGGCGACGCCGGCCCGGAACGGATACTTGGCGAAAATCAGTGCGACGGCCTTGTCGACGCTTTGCGCCGACGTCGCCATCTCGGGGTTCTGCACTTCCCCCACCGCCACGCCTTCCCACACCAACTGCTTGCGGCGCGGATCGATCAGGTCGATGTTGAGGGTGCCTTCGGTGTACTGATAGACGGTGTCGCCCCAGCCGTAGCCGGGCCAGCCACCATAGAAACCGCTGCGGTAGCCGTAGTAGGGCATGGGCGGCGGCGCTTCGGTGACCTGGGTCTTTTGCTGCAGCTTGCCGCTGAAGTTGACCAGCAGGTCGGGGTTGGACGCGCTGTAGACGTAGCCGCGCATTTCCATCTGGCCGCGGGTGGCGTCTTTCAGCCTTTCGGTCAGCAAGGTGCTGTAGCCGGCCTTGTCGGTGCCCAGCGGCGACATATAGCCGAAGGTGCGGTACTGCGCGAAATCGGCCTGGTGATCGTAATCACCCTTGACGGTGGGGCCAGAGGCGCACGCCGCCAGCAAGCCCGTCAAGGAACCCACGGCCAGCATTTTGAACGCTTTCATGTCGATCTCCGAAAAGGGGAACCCGCACACAGGGCGGGTCCGAGTGTCAACAGGCGTCAGGCGCATTCATAGTGCCGCGAAGCGGATAAAGTTTCAACAAGGAAGCATTCTCATTGGATCGACATCAAGCCGCAGTCGGCGCGGGCTCCATTACACTCGGGGGTCATTTCAGACCCAGACCAGAAGATACCTCCATGTTGGAACTCGACGGCTCGATTTGGTTTCGTTCCGGCGCCCAGAACTGGGGCGGAAAGAATCGCATAGACCTGCTGGCGCAGATCGATGCCACCGGCTCGATCACGGCCGCCGCCCGCGCGGTGGGCATGAGCTACAAGGGGGCCTGGGACGCCATCGACGCCATGAACAACCTGGCGGGCGAACCGCTCGTGCTGCGGGCGGCCGGCGGCAAGGGCGGCGGCGGCACGCGCCTGACCGACCGGGCGCGCAGCCTGATCGCCACCTTCCGGGCACTGGAAGCCGAACACCGCAAGTTCATGGACAACCTGGCGCGCGCGGGGCTGACGGCCAGCGGCGACATCGATTTGATGAGGCGATTCATGCTCAAGACCAGCGCCCGCAACAAACTCATGGGCACGGTGATGGAAGTGCGCACCGGCGCCGTCAACGACGAAATCCTGTTGCGCATTGCCGGCGGCCAGGTCATCACCGCCACCATCACCCGCGAAAGCACCCAGGAACTGGAACTGGCGCCCGGCAAGGAAGCCCTGGCGCTGGTGAAGGCATCGTCGGTGATCGTCGGCGCCCCCGGCCCCGGCCTGCGGCTGTCGGCCCGCAACCAGTTGGCGGGCACCATTGCGGCGGTGCGCGAAGGCGCGGTCAACAGCGAAATCCTGATCGACCTGGAAGGCGGCACCACGCTGGTGGCGATCGTCACCAACGAAAGCGCACAGGAACTGGGCCTGGGCGAAGGCGCCGCGGCGGTTGCCATCTTCAAGGCGTCCAGCGTGATCCTGGGCGTGTTGGACTGAGTCTGCTTTTCCCCGCCAGGCAATGAACGGCAGCGCGCCGCCGCCCTGCCCGCTCGCGGCTAGACGCCCACGTCTTCGTCGCGTCGGCGCACCTTGCCTTCGCGTACTTCGAACACCTCGTCGGCCAGCGCCTCGACGTCGGCGGGATCGTGCGTGATCAGCAGCATCGGCACATCCAGCTGACGCTGCAAGGCGTTCAATTCCTGGCGCATCTTGCCGCGCAGCTGCGAATCCAGCGCCGAAAACGGCTCGTCCAGCAGCAGGATGTCGGGCTTGAGCATCAGCGCGCGCGCCAGGGCGACCCGCTGCTTCTGGCCGCCGGAAATCTCGTTGGGATAGCTGCCGACGATGGCCCCCAGCTCGAAGGCGTCGACCCAGCGCCGCAACTCGGGCGATGCGTCACGGCGCGAGGGATTGAGCCAGCCGCGGCGCGTACCAAATGCAATGTTCTGCGCCACCGTCAGGTGCGGGAACAGCGCATAGTCCTGGAACAGGTAGGCCACCTTGCGGGCTTGCGGCGCCACATCGATGCGCGCGTCGGCGTCGAACAGCACGCGGCCATTGACCGCGATGCGGCCGGCGTCGGGCCGCAGCAGGCCGGCCACCGCCCGCAACGTCAGGCTCTTGCCCGCGCCCGATGGCCCGAACAGCGCGATGCGCTGGGCCGCCGACGAGAACGCCACGTCCAGCGAAAAATGCCGCTCGCCCGAGACCATCTGCTTGCGAATGCGCAGGTCGACGCCCATCAGGCGCCTCCGTTGCGGCGATTGGCGCGGACGGGCACCAGCTTGCCCGCGGCCAGCAGCACCACGATGCAGGTGATGGACGTCACCAGCACCAGGAAATTGGCCGTGGCGTCATCGCCCGCCTGCACCGCTTCGTAGATGGCGACCGACAGGGTCTGGGTGCGGCCCGGCAGGTTGCCGGCGATCATCAGCGTGGCGCCGAATTCGCCCAGTGCACGGGCAAAGGCCAGCAGCACGCCCGCCACGATGCCGCGCGCCGCCAATGGCAGCGTGACCCGGAAGAACACGCCCACCTCGCAGACGCCCAGCACCCGGGCCGCGCTTCCCAATTGCGCATCGACGTTCTCAAACGCGGCGCGCGCCGACTTGAACACCAGCGGAAACGCCACCACCGACGCGGCGATGACCGCGCCCTGCCAGGTGAACACGAGTTCGATGCCCCAGGCCGCCAGCTTTTCGCCCAGCACCCCGCGCCGGCCCAACAGGACCAGCAGGTAATAGCCCAGGACGGTGGGCGGCAGCACCAGCGGCAGCGTCAGGATGGCGTCCAGCAGGTCCCGCCCCGGCCAGCGCCAGCGGGACAGGCCGTAGGCCGCCGCCGTGCCGGCCAGGGTGGCCAGCAGCGTTGCCCAGCCGGCCACCTTCAAGGTCAGCAGCAGGGGCACCCAGACGGGATCGCTCATGACGCCTGCGATTCACATGTCAATGTCGACGCCCTGCCTCAGGGCTTCTGGAAGCCATGGCGCGACAGGATTTCCTGGCCGGCGGGCGACAGTACATAGGCCACGAAGCTTCGCGCTTCCTTGGCGGCGGCGTCGCGCGCGGTGACGGCAATCGGATAGGTCACCGGCGTTTGCGAGGGCACGCGCACGGCGACCTTGACCTTGTCCGGCATGACGGCCGCGTCGGTGGCGAACACGAAGCCCGCATCCACCTCGCCGCGCGACACGTAGTCCAGGCTCTGGCGCACGTTCTGCGCCAGCACGCTCTTGGCCTGCACGGCATCCCACAAGCCGGCGGCCTGCAGCGCGCCCTGCGTGTAGCGACCCACCGGCACCGAAGCCGGGTTGCCGTAGGCGATGCGCTTGACGTCGTCGCGCGTCAGGTCCTTGAGCGCGGCGATGTTGAGTTTGCTGTCAGTCGGCACGATCAGCACGATCTGGTTGGCCGCGAAGTCCACCCGCGATTCGGGCTTGACGGCCTTTTCCTCGACGGCCTTGTCCATCGCCTTCTGGTCGGCGGAGGCGAATACGTCGGCCGGCGCCCCCTTGACGATCTGCTGCAGCAGCACGTCGGAGGCGCCGAAGTTCAGGACCACCTTGGTGCCGGCATGTTCCTTTTCGTAGGCCTGCGCCACGTCCTTGAACGCATTGGTCAGGCTGGCCGCGGCGGACACCACCAGGTCGCCGGCATGGGCACTGGGGCCCCAGACGGCGGCCAGGGCCAGCGACACGGCCAGGATCGGGTGTTTGCGGAACATGGCACTCTCCTCGGACAAGATCAATCTCGGTAACGAAATATATATAGGTATATAACGCTCGTCAATTTGCGTCCGGTACCGGCTTGCGCCACGTCAAATGCCTGGGAATGAAGGGGGAAGCTCAGCCGCGGTCGACGGTGGTGACGCGCACCGTCCGGGGGGCCAGCGCCGCGCGCAGGCGTTCCAGCGCCCGTTCGGGCTGGGCGGCGCCGCACATGAAGATGTCCAGCGCCGCGAACTGGTGTTCGGGCCAGGAATGCACGCTGATATGGGATTCGCTCAGCATGACCACGCCGGTCACGCCCGCGCCGGCGCCGAAATGATGGAAATGCGCGCCCAGCACCTTGGCGCCCGCGGCCTGGGCGGCCTGCACCAGTTCACGTTCCAGCGCGGCGGCGTCGGCCAGCAGGCCGGCGTCCACGCCGCGGAAATCGGCCAGGATATGGCGGCCCGGGGTGGCATGCGGCGTGGCGGCCTGCGGCAGGTCCCGCTGCGTGGCGTCCCGAGGCATCACTTGTGCGATCCGCCCGACGACCAGCCCGAGCTGCCCGATGAACCGCCGCCCCAGCTGCTGCTGCCGCTGCTGCTGCCCCCGCTGGTGAAGCGGGCGCCGGGCGAGCTGGCGCCCGTGGCCGCCATGACCACGATCACGGCATAGATGGCATAGAGAAACTTGCCCATCGGCTAGTCGTCCTTTGCGGACATCTTGTCCGCGAGGCTGGCCGGCAGCCACAGAAACGCCAGGCCGATCACGATCGGCAGCAGGCGACCATTGAAGATATTGCCCAGGTTCAGGAACCCCATGGCGATCGTCGCGAACCAGGCCCACTTGCGATAGCCGCCCGACGTGCTCGTGCGCGGCATGGCTTTCTGCTTGGCCAGTTCGGGGTTGCCGAACCATTCGGCCAGTTGGGCCGGCGCCACCGGCCCCGAGGCAGACCAGCCCAGCTCGGCGGGCCCCAGTTCGCTGGTCAGCTTGAGGTTCCCGGCCTTGTAGTCGGTGATCTGGGTGCTGTCGCCCACCCGCACGCGCCAGTTGAAGGCGCCTAGCGCCAGCTCGACCCGCGAGGTGTAGTCGTACAGCTTCTGGTAGAGCTTGTTGCGCCAGCGCACGCTGGTCGCATTGTTGCGGCTGGGCCAGGTATCGCAGACCTGCACGCGTTCCCAGCCTTCGTCCGTTTCCACCAGCCAGATGAAGCCCTTGGCCGGGTTGAACAGCAGGTATTCGATCCAGTCGGACGGTTCTTCGGGATCCGGGTCGGCGCACTTCATCAGGCCGATCAGGGTGAAGGTGGCGCCGTCGATCTTGGCGGTGGCGCCCAGCGCCAGCGTGGTCTTGATGGCCTTGAGCTTCTGCGCCTTGGCGATGACCTGGGCGGTCTCGCCCGCGCAATCGACCGTGGCGGTGCAAGACGGGCAGACCACCTGGGTGGCCATGGCCGCGACAAAGCTGATGGGCGCGCCGCAACTGGGGCAGTCCAGCGCCTTGATCTGGCCGCGGAAACGCCCGGCGGTTTCCTCGACCTGCTCGTTCGAGCGCAGCGTGGCCGCCTGCATGCCTGCCAGGTCGAATGCCTTGCCGATATACAGCTCGGGCTCCGGCCCGTCGGAAAAATCCAGCGTCAGGAAGGCGTCGATGCTGCGGTAGTCGGCCACCTTGGCTTCCCAGCCGTCACCCGGCACGAACGGCAGTTCGCCCTGCGCGCCGCCGGCGCGGCAGCTGCGCACGTCCGACGCCGAAAAGCGCTGGCCATCCAGCTTCAGTTCATCGCCCGGCGAGATGTCGGCGAACGCCGGCATGCCCTGGGTCGACTTGACCTTGCGGCGGCGGGTAATGGCGTATTGCCCCGACGCGTCCGACAGCCAGCCGTCGGAACCGTCGTCGAACCACAGGTACCACTCGTTCCAGAAGCCGTCCTCGTAACGCAGCTGGATGCGGCCGATCAGGTCGAAGCGCTTGCCTTCGAACTGGCCGGCGGCGCCCAGGCACAGCGGCGAGTAGTCTTCCAGCACATCCGCGGTTTCGCCGATGCGCTTGACCGATTCGGCATCCTTGAGCAGCGTGCTGCGGCACGCGCCGCACACCGCCATGACCGAGGCCGTGGACGTGAACTTGACGGGCGCTCCGCATTGCGGACACAAGACCTGCTGCATGGACGTTCGGCGCTCAGCTGGTGAGTTTCTTGAGCACCTCGGCCTTGGCCGAGTCGTAGTCGGCCGGCGTGATCAGGCCCTTGTCCAGCAGATCTTTCAGCTGCTGCAAGCGCTGCACGGGGTCGCTCCCGGCCGCCGCCCCTGCGGCAGCCCCGGCGGCGCCCGCCGCCGCGGCCTGCGCCGGCTGGCCCGGGGCCTGCCCCACGCCCAGCCCGGCCGCCATCGTCTGGCCCAGCGCCGCGCCGGCCGCCAGGCCCGCGCCGATGCCGGCGATGCCGCCTTCGTTCTGCGCCGCCAGCGGGATGGACGTGGCTGTCTGGTATTGGGTGAACTTGCCCAGGTCGCCGGCCATGCCCATCGAGATCCGGGTATCCAGCGCCTTCTGCAATTCTTCGGGCAACGACACGTTTTCGACGGTGAAGTTGTCCAGCTTGACGCCGTAGCGGTCGAACACCGGCGCCAGTTGCTCGCTGATGCTTTGCGACATCAGGCCCTGGTTTCCGGCGATGTCCAGGAACGGCACTTTCGAGCTGCCCAGCGCCGTCGTCATGGCGGCGACCACCATGTTGCGCAGCTGCAATTCCAGGTCGTCGACGGTATAGACGTCGCGCGTGCCGCTGATTTCGCGGTAGAACTTGGCCGGGTCGGTGATCTGGTACGAATACACGCCGAAGGCGCGCAGGCGCACCATGCCGAATTCGCTGTCGCGCAGCGTCACCGGCTGCGCCGTGCCCCAGCGCCGGCCCAGTTGCAGGCGGGTGCTGAAAAAGATGACGTCCGACTTGAAGGGCGACTCGAACAGCTTGTCCCAGTTCTTCAGGTACGTCAGGACCGGCAGCGTCTGCGTCGTCAGCTTGTACATGCCGGGGCCGAACACGTCGGCCACCTTGCCTTCGTTGACGAACACGGCCATCTGCGACTCGCGCACGGTCAGGCTGGCGCCGTACTGGATTTCAAAATCCTGCATCGGATGACGCCAGGCCAGCACGCCGTCGCCGTCCTCGTTCCATTGCAGGATGTCGATAAACTGCTTGCGGATAAATGAACCGAGACTCATGGCAAGTTCTCCTGTGTCAGATCGGAATCAGCGCGCCGGGCCGGATCAGGTCAGGCAGGCGGCGTTGACCACGCCGGCGGCCAGCGAGATCGAACCGATCAGGCCGCCCATGGCGATGTTGTTTTCTTCGATGGCCTCGTTCAGGCCGCGGATGGCCCGCGCCATGACCGCATAGACGACCAGTTGCACCGCCATGGCGGCCACGCCCCAGACCACGAACATGATGAAGCTGGCGTGAATGGCGATGCTGGAGCACAGCGTGAAGGAAAAACCCACCAGCGCGCCGCTATAGGACAGCACCGCGGCGATATTGCCTTCGCGGATCAGTTCGAATTCCTTGTAGCGCGTCACGGTGGTGTAGACCAAGGTGAACACGCCAAGCATGACCAGTGCCGAGACAATGTAGATCAGATAGGTCACGGCCGGATGCATCGCTTCTCCCATATTCGCCCCCTTCAGGCCCTAATTGCGCGCAGTATATACGGCGGCTTCGATATACTGCGAACGCATTTTCTGAGTCGGAACCCCCATGCGCGACCGCGTTCTCATCCTGTCGGTATTGATCGTCGCTTCCTGCGGCTTGGGCTACGAGCTCATCAGCAGCGCACTGGCCAGCTATCTGCTGGGCGATTCCATCCTGCAATTCTCGTCCGTCATCGGCTGTTATCTGTTCGCGATGGGCATCGGATCGTGGTTGTCAAAATATGTAAAAGACGACGACGTTTTGAATCGGTTCATCGATGTCGAACTGGCCGTCGCCTTGTTGGGCGGGGTCTCCGCCGCCGTCCTGTTCCTGGTGTTCGCCTGGCTGTCGGCGCCCTTTCGCGCCGCGCTGTACGTCGGCGTCTTCATCATCGGCCTGATGGTGGGCATGGAAATCCCGCTGGTGATGCGCGTCTTCAACCAGCGCAAGACGGAATTTCGCGAAATCGTCAGCCGCGTGCTGACCTTCGATTATCTTGGCGCGCTGGCCGTGTCGCTGGTCTTTCCGTTGCTGCTGGCGCCCAAGCTGGGGTTGCTGCGCACCGGGTTCCTCTTCGGCATCCTGAACGCCAGCGTGGCGCTCTGGACCACCTGGCTGTTCCGCGCCGAAGTGCGCCGCCCGGCCGAGAAAGCCATTCGCGGCAGCGTGGTGCTGGGCCTGCTGGCGCTGGGCTTTGCGTTCTCGGGCCAGATGACCGGCTGGGCCGAAAAAGGCCTGTACGGCGACGACGTGGTGCATGCCGAGACCACGCCCTACCAGCGCCTGATCGTGACCCGCTGGCACGATGACCTGCGCCTGTACATCAACGGCAACCTGCAGTTCTCGTCGCGCGACGAACACCGCTATCACGAGTCGCTGGTGATTCCCGGCCTGCAGGCGCTGCCGTGGGCCCGCAACGTGCTGGTGCTGGGCGGCGGCGACGGCCTGGCAGTGCGCGAGATCCTGAAGTTCAAGCACGTCGAGCACGTGACCCTGGTCGACCTGGACCCGGCCATGACAGGCCTGTTTTCGCGGTCAGAACCGCTGACGCGGCTGAACCAGAACTCGTTGACGGACCCGCGCGTCACCGTCATCAACGACGACGCGGGCCGCTGGCTGGAAAGCCACGCCGAGGTCTATGACTACATCGTGGTCGACTTTCCCGACCCGTCCAACTTCGGCCTGGGCCGGCTGTATTCGGTGCCGGTCTACCACCTGATGGCGCGCCATCTGGCCGAGAACGGCTACATGGTCATCCAGTCCACCTCGCCCTACTTCGCGCCGCGCTCGTTCTGGAGCGTGGACGCCACGCTGAAGGAAGCCGGCCTGAACACCTGGCCGTACCACGCCTACGTGCCGTCGTTCGGCGACTGGGGCTTCATCCTGGCCGGCAAGCGGCGCGACTACACGCCGCCCACGGCGATTTCGGTGCCCACCCGCTACCTGGACCCGGCCACGCTGCGCGAGCTGTTCCACTTTCCCGCCGACATGCCGGCGCTGGCCATGCCGCCGAACCGCCTGAACGAGCAATCGCTCGTGCGCTACTTCGACGAGGACTGGCGCAAGGTCATCCGCTGATGCGCCGCCGCACTTTCCTGTTGGGCGCGGCCACCGCCGCGGCGGCGGGCACGGCGGGCTATTACCGGTCACGCATCGTCGAGACCACGCCCGAGGTGCGCTACCCCGGCATGCAGGCGGGCCACGCGCTGCGCGACGGCACCGCGCTGCCGGCGTCATCCGGCACCCGCCAAAGCCAGGTGGCGATCCTGGGGTCCGGCGTGGCCGGCCTGTCCTGCGCCTGGAAACTGGCGCGCGAGGGCCATACCGATTTCGTGGTGGTGCAAGGCCCGGAATACGGCGGCAACGCCGCGGCCGGCGTGCGCGACGGGCTGGACTATCCGCTGGGCGCGCACTACCTGCCGCTACCCTCGATGCAGTCCACCCACGTGCGCGAGATGCTGGCCGACTTCGGCATCGCCGAGCGCGATGCCTACGCCGCGCGGCCGTATTACGACGAAGCCATCCTGGCGCATTCACCGCAAGAACGCCTGCTGCGCGGCGGCCACTGGGAAGACGGCCTGCTGCCCATGACCGGGCTGCCCGACGGCCACGCCGAGCAACACCGCAAGTTCCTGGCGCAGGTGGATGCGTTGCACGGGCAGGTCGGCAACGACGGCCGCAAGGTCTTCTGCATTCCCATCGCCCTGTCCTCGCGCGACCCCGCCTGGCGGGCGCTGGACACCCTGACTTTCAAGGCCTGGCTGGAACGCGAAGGCTATACCTCGCCCGCCCTGCACTGGTACCTGAACTACTGCTGCCGCGACGACTACGGCGCCCAGTACGACGTGGTGTCGGCCTGGGCCGGCCTGCACTACTTCGCCAGCCGCGACGGCCATGCCGCCAACGCCGCCGAAGGCGCGGTGCTGACCTGGCCCGGCGGCCTGGCGCCGCTGGTGCAACGCCTGCACGACGCGATCAGCGCCCGCCTGGGCCATGGCAACTGGCTGTTGCCCGGCACCGCCATGCGGCTGCGCGAAACGCCCGCCGGCCCGCAGATCGACTGCCTGGCGCCCGGCCCCACCCCAGCCGTCTACACGCTGCAAGCGCGACGCGCCGTCTGCGCCATGCCGCTGTTCGTGGCCCAGCACATCCTGCCGGACATCCGCGCCTATGGCTACGATCCGGCGGTGCATGCCTCGCCGCATGCGCCCTGGCTGGTGTCCAACTTCGTCATGGATGGCTATCCGCGCGAGGCGCCCGGCGAACCGCTGTCGTGGGACAACGTGGTCTACCAGGGCCAGGCGCTGGGCTACGTGGTGTCGACGCACCAGTTGCTGCGGGTGGCGCGGTCACCGCGCACGGTCTTCACCGCCTACGATGCGCTCAGCGGCAAGACGCCGCAGGCCACGCGCCAATGGCTGGCCAGCGCCCGCCCCGAGGCCCTGCGCGACGAGGTGGCAGCCGACCTGGTGGCCGCCTACGGCGACGAGTTCTGGCGCCACGCACGCCAGCTCGAAATCACGGTGCGCGGCCACGCCATGGCCTCGCCCTATTGCGGCTACCTGTCCAACCCCGGCCTGGCGGCGCTGCGCGACGTGGATGGCCCGGTGCTGTTCGCCCACGCCGACCTGTCCGGCTATTCGGTCTTCGAGGAAGCCGCGTGGTGGGGCGTGACGGCGGCCGGGCGCATCCTGGGGCAACGCCCGGCGACGTGAAGGCGATGGCCGGGCGGCCCTGGCGCGGCGCGTCCGTCCGCGCGATGGCTTGATCCGCCCCGCTGCCCTACAATCGCCGGCGGGTCCCTTTGACCCTAGCCCGAGACCCGAAAAAACGATGGGAAAGCCAGTCATTGTGCTTGGCGCCGGCATGGTCGGCGTCTGCTGCGCGCTGGAACTGCAGCGCCGCGGCATGGATGTCACCCTGGTCGACCGCCAGGCCCCCGGCCAGGAAACCTCGCACGGCAATGCCGGCGTGCTGGCCCGAAGTTCCCTCATGCCGTTCAACCATCCCGGCCTGTGGCGCCAACTGCCCCGGCTGCTGCGCAACGACACGGTTCAATTCCGCTACCGCCCCGGCTACCTGGCCCGCAACCTGGGCTGGGCCGCCAGCTTCCTGTGGCGCGCCCGGCCCTCGGTGTTCCAGGAAACGGCGACGGCCCTGGACAGCCTGATCCGGCTGTCGGCCCCCGAGCACCAGCGTCTGCTGGCCGAAGCGGGCATCAGGCATCGGTTGCGCGATACCGGCTGGATCTTCCTGTTCCGCAGCGAAGCGGCCTGGCAAGGCAGCGCGTTGGCGCGCAGCGCCTATGCCCGCCACCAGGTGCCGACCCAGGCGCTGGACCCGGCCGAGCTGGCCCGGCTGGAACCCGCCCTGGCCCCGATATTCGCACGCGCGCTGTGGATCCAGGGCTCGTACTCGGTGGACGATCCGCAGGCGGTGGTCCGTGCCTATGCCGCCCTGTTCCAGCGGTCGGGGGGCACCTTCAAGCCTCTGCGGGCGGCCGCCATCCGCCGTGATGTCGATCGCTGGACCGTGCAAGGCGACCAGGGGTCCGACTCGCTCAGCGCACCCGCCCTGGTGGTGGCGCTGGGCCCGTGGTCCAAGGCGCTGCTCAAGACCACCGGCATCGACCTGCCCATGGCGTTCGAACGCGGCTATCACATGCATTACGCGCCCGGCAGCGGCCCGGCGCTGGGCCGGCCCGTGTACGACACCGGCGGCGGCTACGTGCTGTCGCCCATGGCCCGCGGGCTGCGCCTGACCACCGGGGTCGAACTGGACGACTGCGAGGCCCCCGCCCGACCGGTGCAGCTGGACCTGGCGGAAACCCGCGCCCGCGAGGCGCTGGACCTGGGCGCGCGACTGGATTCGCAGGCCTGGCTGGGCCGCCGCCCCACCCTGCCGGACAGCCGCCCGATGATCGGCCAGGCGCCGCGCCACCCCGGCCTGTGGCTGGCGCTGGGCCACCAGCACATCGGTTTCAGCACCGGGCCAGGCACGGCAAGCATATTGGGCGAACTGATGTCCGGCGAGGGCGGCGAGCGTCACGCCGCCTTCCGCCCCGGCCGATTCATCTGAGGCCTGCACAGAGCAAGGACACTCCCATGCGCAACCCGGGCTTTCTTGGCGTGCTGATGCTGGACACCCGCTTTCCGCGGCCGCCTGGCGATGTCGGCAACATCCAGACCTACGAACGCGCCGGCATCCCCGTACGCTTCGTCACGGTGCAGGGCGCCTCGCCACGCAAGATCGTGCAAGACGCCGACCCGGCCTTCCTGCAGCCCTTCATCGATGCCGCCGTGGGCCTGGCGCGCGACGGCGCGGCGTTGATCTCCACCAGTTGCGGCTTCCTGGCCAAATACCAGTCGGCGCTACAGGCCGCCGTGCCCGTGCCGGTGGTGACGTCCAGCCTCCTGCAATGCCGCGGGCTGGCGCGCGTGGGCATCGTCACCTTCGATGCGCAATCGCTGTCGCGCGGCATTCTGGATGCGGTCGACGTGCCGGCCAATGCCATCGTCGAAGGGCTGGCGCCCGGCTGCGAGATGCATGCACGCATCCTGGAAAACAGCCCCGTGATGGACCTGAGCGAGGTCGAACGCAACGTGGTGGATGCCGCCGCCCGCCTGGCGGCGCGGGCGCCCGGCCTGACCGACATCGTGCTGGAATGCACCAACATGCCGCCCTACCGCGACGCCGTGGCGCGCGCCACCGGCCTGCCGGTGCACGACATCGAAACGCTGCTGATCAAGACCTGGCGGGGCCTCGCGGCCTGACCGGCCCGCCATGAAAAACGCCCGCTGCGGGCCTCGGGTCGAGGC